>DATAMY010000079.1:0-20069 GCA_036266535.1 Usitatibacter sp.
TGTCGCGCCTGTCCCGGGGCCGTGAGCTCCTCCGGCAGGCGATCGAGAGCCGGATGAGGAGGGCGTCGTGATGACCCCGAGGAAGGAACCGGAAGCGGAGCCGCTCATCGCGCGCGACGCGACCTATTACCGGGCGCCGGAGGCGCTCCGGACGCGAATCCGCGCGCACGTGCGGGCCGAGGCGCGGGAGCGCGCGCGGCCGATGATGTGGCGCTGGGGCGGGCTCGCCGCGGCCTTCGCGACCGTGGCGCTCGTGTCCTGGAACCTGGCGCTCCTGCAGGCGGGCGGCTCGGACGACGAACGCCTGGTGGGCGAGGTCGCGACCGCTCACGTGCGCTCCCTCCTGGCGGAAAACCACCTGAACGACGTCGCCTCCACCGACCAGCACACGGTGAAGCCGTGGTTCGAGGGGAAGCTCGATTTCGCGCCGGCGGTCACCGACTTGGCCGGCGCGGGCTACGCGCTCATGGGCGGCCGGCTCGACTACCTGGACGGGCGGCCCGTCGCGGCGCTCACGTACCGGCATCGGCTGCACGTGGTGAACCTCTTCGAATGGCCGGCTGCGGGACGCGCGGACGCGGCCCCGAAGACCTTCGCGCAGAAAGGCTACGCGATCGCCCGCTGGCGCCGCGGCGGCCTCGAGTACTGGGCGATCTCGGACATCGCCCCGGCGGACCTCCTCGAGCTCGCGAAGCGCCTTCCGTAGGGCGGGCATCGCCCGGCCCGGCGCGGGGGGCGCTAGAATGCCCGCACCTCCAGCGCGGGAGATTCCGAATGTACAAACGCATCCTGCTGGCGTACGACGGGTCGCAGCCGGGCCAGAAGGCCCTGATCGATTGCGACGAGATGGCCCAGTGGTCGAAGGCGGAGCTCTTCCTCGTGGCGGTGATGCCGCCGCCCGCGGCGTTGATCGGCGGCGAGGGATTCGTCTACGACACGCGCGGGGAGGAGGAGGAGCGCAAGCGCTTCGAGGGCGTCCTCGCCGACGGGCTGCAGCGGCTCGCGGGGTGCGGCCACCGCGTGCGCGGCGAGGTCGTGACCGGCGATGCGGTCGACGAGATCACGCGCTATGCGAAGGAGGTGCAGGCCGACCTCATCATGGTCGGCCACAAGCACCTGGACAGCTGGGCGGCCCGCTGGTGGCGCGGCTCGGTCTCGAAGACGCTGATCGAGCACGCGCCATGCAGCGTACTGGTGGTGATCAGCCGCTAGCGCGGGCTACGGGCGCTTCAGTGCCAGTGGCGGTGGAAATCGCGGTGCCCGTAATAGCGATGGCCGTAGTGCCCGGTTTCGAACACGACGCTCGGGCCGTAGTAGACCGGCGCGGGCTCGTAGTACACCGGGGCCGGCTCGTAGTACGCCGGCGCGGGCGCGTAGTACGCGGGCTGCGGCGCGTAGTAGCCGGGACCGCCGTAATAGCCCGAATCCGCCGCGATGCTGGAACCGACGATGGCGCCCAGCACGCCGCCCACGGCCGCGCCGTTGCGGCCGCCGGCATTGTGGCCGATCGCCGCGCCGATGCCGCCGCCGATGAGGGCGCCCGCCAGCGGATCCGCCGCGGAGGCCTGCGTGGAAAGGGTCGCGACGGCGAGGGCGGCGGCGGTCGTGGCGATCACCAGGGGTTTCTTCAACATGTCGTTTCTCCTTGCATCGTGTCTCATGTAGGTCCGACACGGCCCGCTCGGGTGAGTGCCCAGGGGTCCGTTACAGGAATAACGCGCTACGGGGGAGAAGGTGGTCATGGAAAACAAGTTGTTACATCCTCGCCGGAGCCTCCCCGCGCGTGCGCGGTGGGCCGTCATGGCGCTGTGGCTCGCGGGCTGCGCGGGCGTAGGACCCGGCGGGTCCGGCATGCCGCCGGCGGGTCCGGACGACCCGTTCCTCGCGAACCTGGTCGGCCGCTGGGACCTCACCCGGAGCATTCGCGGGAAAGAGGAGCGCAACCGCGTGGACGCGGATTGGGCCATCGGGCACCGCTACGTCCGGCTGCACATGGTGGACGTCGCCGATCCGCCGAAATACGAGGCGATCGTGATGATCGGCTACGACCCGGAAGGCCGGCGCTACGTCGCCCACTGGACCGATAGCTGGGGCGCGCAGTATTCCGGCGTGGGATACGGAAAGCGCATCGGCGAGACGGTGGACTTCGTCTTCGCGTCCCCGGACGGCTCGCGCTTCCACAATGCGTTCACGTGGGAGCCGGGCGAGAAGGCGTGGCGCGCGCACATGGAAGCCGAGGCCGCGGACGGGAAGCGTTCCTTCTTCGCCGAAGATCGCCTCCGCCGCCTGCCATGAGCGGCCACGAGCTCGAGGTCCTGCGGATCGTGGCGCTCTCCTCGCTCCTCGCGTGGGCGAGCGGGCTGCGCCTCTACCTCGTCGTGTTCGCGCTCGGGCTCGCGGGCTACTTGGGCTGGATCGAGCTTCCGGCGGGCCTCGAGGTGCTGCAGCATCCGTACGTCATCGCCGCGGCGGGCTTCATGCTCGCGGTGGAGTTCTTCGCCGACAAGGTGCCGTGGCTGGACAGCATCTGGGACCAGGCGCACACGTTCATCCGCATTCCCGCGGGAGCGCTCCTCGCCGCGGGGGCGACCGGGGACACCGTGAACGCGGTGACGGTCGCCGCGGGCCTCCTGGGCGGCACCATCACGGCGGGCACGCACTTCGCGAAGGCCGGGAGCCGGCTCGCGGTGAACGCCTCTCCGGAGCCGTTCACGAACTGGGCCGCGTCCTTCACCGAGGATGCGGTGGTGCTGGGCGGCACGTGGCTCGCGATCGCCCACCCGGCCGTCTTCCTCGCGTTCTTCGCCGTATTCGTGGTCTTCCTCGCGTGGCTTCTCCCGAAGCTCTGGCGCTTCGTGGCCGGGCTCTTCCGCCATGCATCCGCCGCCCTGGGCGGCCGCGCGCCGTGACGCTCCTCATCGACAACGCGACGGTCGCCAAGGTGCTCACGATGCGCGACACGATCGCGGCGCTCGAGGCGTCCTATGCCGACCTCGCGCAGGGCCGCGGCGTCTGCCGGCCGCGCATCGACATCCGCATCCCCACGAGCGACCCGGCGAAGACCTACCGCTGGGGAACGATGGAGGGCGGCTCGACCGCCGGCTACTTCGCGATCCGGATGAAGTCGGACGTGGTGTTCGAGCGCGAATCCGGTGGCGGCGTGACGGAGGAGAAGTACTGCACGCGCCCCGGCCTCTACTGCGGGCTGATCCTCCTCACGGCGATCGAGACCGGCGAGCCGCTCGCGATCGTGAACGACGGCATCCTGCAGCACATGCGGGTGGGCGCGGACGGCGCGATCGGCGCGCGCCACATGGCGAAGGCGGACGCCCGCGTGCTCGGCATGCTGGGATCCGGCGGGATGGCGCGCTCCCACGTGGAGGCGCTCCTCTGCGTGCGCCCGCTCGCGCGGCTGCAGGTCTACAGCCCCACGCGCGCGCATCGCGAGGCGTTCGCGCAAGAGATGGCGTCGCGGCATGGCATCGAGGCGGTCGCGTGCGAGAAGCCGGAGGACGTCTACCGCGGGGCGGACATCGTCGCGGCGGTCACGGACTCCGCGGTGCCGGTGCTGGACGGAAAGCGCATCGAGCCGGGCACGCACGTGATCAACGTGGGCGGGGGAGGAAAGCTCGATCCCGCGAGCATGGCACGCGTGGACGTGTACCTGCGCTTCGGGAACGCGCCCGGGGCGCAGGGGCGGCCGGAGCTCGCGCTGGACGACGAGTACCTCACGTGGAGCGCCGCCGGGACGTCCTCCGACCGCAAGACCGCCGGCCGCGCGCACGGCGTGGCGCTCCCCTCGAAGGTGGTCTACCTCGCCGACCTGGTGCAAGGCCGGCGGCCCGGCCGGACGTCCGCGGAGCAGGTCACGTGGTCAGAGCGGGGAAACCTCCAGGGGGCGCAATTCCACGCCGTCGCGGGGCGCGCGTACGAGGCGGCCCGCGCGGCGGGACTCGGCCGGGAGATCCCGACCGAGTGGTTCCTGCAGGACGTGCGCGACTAGCGCATCGCGGTCTTCTTCTTCTGGGTGCTCTGCTTGCCGTTCACGGCGGCGTCGGCTTCCTGCGCGAGCCTCAGGTGCTCCTGGAGCGTGGGCAGCGTGTTCGCCGCGAAATTCTTCACGTCCGCGTCCTTGGCCTTGTCCGCCTCCTTCTGGAACTCCTTCACGTCCTTCTCGTGGTCCTTCACCATGTGGTCCATGTATTCGCGGTCGAACGCGTCGCCCTGGAGCTTCGCGAGCTTGCTCATCTCGTGGTTCTCGGTGTGCTTGGGACCGGAAGGCACCGTCACGCCCTTCGCCTGGGCGAGGCTTCTCAGCTCCTCGTTCGCCTTCGAGTGATCCTGCACCATCTTCTGCGCGAACTGCTTCACCTGCGGGTTGGACGCGTGCTCCTGGGCGAACTGGCCGAGCTCGACCTCGGACATGCCGCCCTTCGCGGCTTCCTCGACGAACTTGCGCTCGCCGTGCGAGATCTGCGCGAGCGCCCCGCCGGCGAAGCCGAGCGAGAGCAGTGCCACGGTCAGCATCCTGAGTTCGGGGGTCCGTTTCATGGAAGTCTCCGGGGAAAGTTTCGATGGATATTTGACCGCCCGGGCCGCCATCGGTGCCCGCCGATTGGGCTATCCTCTCGCCCCATGACCCGCGCCCGAGCCGCCCGCTGGATCGCCCTATCGGCCCTGGCACTCCTGTCGCCAGGCCTTCGAATCGCACAGGCCGCGGACGGCGACCCGCCGTCCTTCCGCCTGGGAGACGCGGCCGCGCCGCTCGGCTACGACGTGCGCCTGGCGATCGATCCCGCCGGCACCCGCTTCGCGGGCGAGATCCGCATCCACCTGCGCTTCGCGCGCGAGACGCGCGTGCTGTGGCTGGACGCGGCGGGCCTCGACCTCGATCGCGCGGAAGTCACGCAGGGCGAGCGGCGCATCGCCGCGCGGATCGTCCCGGGCGGCGAGCAGTTCGCGGGCCTCGAGGCGGACGGCGCGCCCTTCGCGGCGGGCGAGGCCGTGGCCGTGATCGCCTACCGCGGGCCGCTCCAGCCGCTCGCGACACGCGGGCTCTTCCGCCAGCGGGAAGGCGGCGACTGGTACGTGCTCTCGCAATTCGAGCCCACGTCCGCGCGGCGCGCATTCCCGTGCTTCGACGAGCCCCAGTGGAAGACGCCGTGGCGCGTCACGATCGATGCGCCGGTGGCCGACATCGTGACGAGCAACATGCCGGAGGAGAGCGCCACGACGCTGGAGGCTCCGGCCGGTTGGCGGCGGCACGTCTTCGGCGTGTCGAAGCCGCTGCCGAGCTACCTCGTCGCGCTGGCGGTGGGGCCGTTCGATCGCGTGGCGGGCGGGCGCGCGGGCGCCGCCGGCACGCCGCTCGGTTACCTCGCGCCGCGCGGCCGCGGGCCCGAGCTCGCCGCGGCCCGCGAATCCACGCCCGCGCTCCTCGCCATCCTCGAGGAATACTTCGGGACGCCGTATCCCTTTCCCAAGCTCGACACCGTGCCCATCCCGTCGACGCTCAATTTCGGCGCGATGGAGAACGCCGGCATGATCACGTATCGCGAGTCGCTCATGCTCGCACGGCCCTACGAGGACACGGAGGTGTACCGCCGCCGCTACGCCTCGGTCGCGGCGCACGAGATGGCGCACCAGTGGTCCGGCGACCTTGTCACGCTCGCGTGGTGGGACGACACCTGGCTGAACGAGGCGTTCGCGACGTGGATGTCGAAGAAGGCCGTCGCGGAGTACCGCCCGGAGTGGGAGCGCGGCTGGTCCGGCGGGCAGTCCCGGCGCCGCGCGCTGGACGCGGATCGCCTCGCCTCGGCGCGCAGCATCCACAACCCGGTCCTCGCGGAGACCGACATCGCCGGCGCGTTCGACGCGATCACCTACGACAAGGGCGCGGGCGTGCTCGCGATGTTCGAGGCGTGGCTGGGGCCCGATGCGTTCCGGGCGGGCGTGCGCGCCTACCTCGCGAAGCACGCGTACGGGAGCGCCACCTCGCACGATTTCTTCGCGGCGCTGGGCGCGGCTTCCGGCCGGCCGGAGCAGGCGCTCGCGGCCTTCCGCGCCTTTGTCGACCAGCCCGGCGCGCCGGAGCTCGACGTGGCGCTCCGATGCGACGGCGACGTGCCGGCGATCGACGTCACGCAGCACCGCTTCCGCCCGGTGGGATCGGGCGCGGCGGAGCTCCGATGGATGACGCCCGCGTGCTTCCGCTACGCCGCGGATGGCGCGCTCCATCGCCAGTGCGTGGAAGTCGAGAACGGCGCGCACCGCTTCGCGCTCGCGCAGGCCAAGTCGTGCCCGGACTGGATCCTCGCGAACGCCGACGGCGCGGGCCATTACCTCGCGCGCTACGACGACGACCTGCGCTCGCGCATCGCCGAGCGCTTCGGGCAGGTGCCGGAGGAGGAGGCGATCGCCTTCGCGGGCGACTCGGCGCTCCTCGCGCGCTCCGGGCTCCTGCCCGTCGAGACGGCGTTCCGGCTCGCGGGCGTGTTCCTCCACCATGCGGCGCCGGGCGTGCAGCAGGGCGGCGTGGCGCTCGTCCAAGCGCTTCCGGACGATCGGCTCGCGCCACGCGAACGAGATGCGAAGCGCGAGCTCGTCGCGCGCGAGATCCTCCCGCTCGCCCGGCGCGTGGGCTGGGTCGAGCGCCCGGGAGACGCGCAGGCGCTGCGCGAGCTTCGCGCGGCGCTGATGCCGCTCGCGGCGCGCTACGAGGACCGGGAGACGCTTCGCATGCACGCGCGCGAGCTGGCGCTGCGCTGGCTCGCGAAGCGCGACTCCGTCGCGGGCACGATGGTCGACGCCGTGCTGAGGACCGCCGGGCGCTTCGCGGACGCCCCGATGTACGAGCGGCTTGAGGGTGCCCTCGCCGCGACGCGGGATCGACACGACCGCCAGGTGATCGTCGGCG
Organism: Usitatibacter sp.; assembly: GCA_036266535.1. Taxonomy (GTDB): domain Bacteria; phylum Pseudomonadota; class Gammaproteobacteria; order Burkholderiales; family Usitatibacteraceae; genus Usitatibacter. Next base: position 6,917 of record DATAMY010000079.1, read on the forward strand.
CGCTTTCCCGCGTGCGCGATCCGGCCCTGCGCGATCGCATGCTGGCGCTCGCGCTCGATTCCCGGCTGGACGGCGGCGAGGCGTATTTCCTGCTGATCGACGCGCTCGAGGATGAGGCGAACCGCGCCGCCGCGTTCGATTTCCTGCGGGCCCGCTTCGATGCGCTGGTCGCGAAGCTTCCGCCGGATGCCGCCGCGCGCCTCGCCACACCCCTGGGCGAGCTCTGCACGCCCGAAGCGCGCGCGACGTTCGTCTCGTTCTACCGGGACCGCGCGCCCCGCTTCCTCGGGGGCGCGAAGCGCTACGCGCAGGCGCTGGAGTCGATCGACCTGTGCATCGCGGCTACTTCGCCAGCGGCTTCGCGATGACGGGCGCTTCCTCCGTGCTCGGGAGTTGCGGGCGGTCGCGCTCCGCGGTGACCACGCAGAGGAATCCCAGCGGCTCGTCCTCCGCGGCCTGGAACTGGTGCCAGGTCATCGGCGGCACGCTCACGAGGTCGTTCAACGCGAGATCGTAGGCGCGCTCGCCCACGAGGCAGCGTCCGCGCCCGCGGATCACCATCACCGCGTGCACGTGCTCGTGGCGTTCGAGCGTGGTCCACCCGCCGGGAGCCACCTCGAAGTAGCGCAGCTGCACCGGTAGCCCGGATCCCTCGAAGAGCACCTGGCGCGTCACGTCCCGGAAGGGGGCCGCGCCCTCGTCCTTGTAGCGCAGCACTTCCACCGCGTCCCAGCGGAAATCGCCCTTGTGGCGCCGGACCTTCGGCTCGCCTTCGTGTTCCATCGCCCGATTCTACCGCCGCACGGCCGCCACGAACTCGCGCGCGCGGTCGAGGAGCCGCTCCTTCGCGATGAGGAGGCCCCCGCCCACGAGGAGCATGGTGTCCGGCCCGTAGGCCTCGATCATTTCCGGGACGCGCTCGACCGTCATGCCGCCCGCGGGAACCGGGAGCGTGGGCTTCACGTCCGCCCACGGCGCGCGCGCGGCCGCGGCGATCGCGAGGCACGTTTCGCGGCTGTAGCTGAAGCGCCCGCCGTGGTTCGGGAAGATCGTCGCGTCGGCCCCGAAGAGGCGGAAGAGCGTGCCGAGGAGCACGGGAGGCGCGATGCGCGAGGCGCCGCCCAACGCCGGGTGCGCGAGCACCGGGATGTCCAGCTCGACCTGCATCTCGATGAAGGCGGGCACGCCGAGGAGCATCGGCGCGGCGAGCGCCATCTTCACGCCGCACTCGCGCGCGATCCGCGCCTGGGTCTCCAGCGCGCGCGGGCTTCCCGAGAACGTGGGCGCGTAGAGCGTGCATCCGCCCGTCTCGCGGTTCGCTTCGTGGATGGCGCGCTGCACGGCGGGCACGCGCTCGGCGAAGGGCGACACCGCCGGGTCCGCGAGCCCGTGGTCGTCCTTCACGACGTCGATGCCGGCGCGGGCGAACGTGCGCGCGAGCGCCGCGAGATGCTCGACGCTCGAGCCCTGCGGCTTCAACGCCGTGCAGGTGAGCGGCCGTCCCTCGGCGCGCGCGAGCTGCCGGATTCCGGAAACACCGAATCGCGGGCCCGCGAAAGCCTTCTCGTAGCCCGCCGGGAAGGCGACGCCCACGAGCTCCACGTCCGGCTGCAGCGAGCAGTTGCCGAAGAGCATGTTGAGAAGCTGCGAGGCCTCGGGCCCGGTCGTCGCCGCGGCGATGCCGAGGACCACCTCGAATGCGCCGTCGTGCGGGCGGATCGACTCCACGCGCGCGGCCACCTCGCGCAGCACCCGCTCGTCCACGATCGCCTCGAGCGGCATCTCGACGCTCTGCTCCACGGCGAGCGCGCGGGCGCGTGCCTCGACATCGGCCGCTTCGCACGCGAGGCGATAGGTCGCCCGGATCCGTTCCATTCCGCTTCCTTCAGAAGAGCGCGAGGGTCGCCTCGTGGAGCGCCTGCCCGCGCTCCGCGAACGCGTCCACGATGCTGAAGTGGTTCACGCCCGGGAGCACGAGCACCGACCTCACCTGCGCTCGCCACGCGTCCGCGAGCACCTTCGATTGCCGCCGGAATTCCGAGCTCTCGTCGGCGCCCGCCGCGACCACGACCGGCGCGCGGACGGTGGGCTCCCGCGCGGCGAGGTCCAGCCGCGCGACGGCCGCGGGATCGAGGCGGAAGTCCGAATTGAAGGCGAAATGGCGCAGCGGCTCGAAATCGTACACGCCGCTCATCGCCACGCAGCCCGCGATCCTGGCCGGGTCGAACGCGAGGGCGGCGCGCGGGGCGGCTAGGACGGCGGCGGCGAGGTGGCCGCCAGCGGACCACCCGCTCGGCACCACGCGCTCCATCGGAAGGCCGTGATCCCGGCCGTTCGCGAAGAGCCAGTTCACGGCCGCCACGGCGTCGTCGACCACCGCCTCGATCGTGACGGCGGGACAGAGCCGATAGCGCGGAAGCGCCACGCCGATGCCCGCCGCCGTGAAGGGCGCGGCGATCCACGAGAAGAGGTCCTTGTCGAGCGAGCGCCAGTAGCCGCCGTGGATGAAGACGAGCGCGCCGCGCGGCGAGGGCGCCGGAAAGATGTCCAGGCGATGGCGCGGATCCGGCCCGTACGCGAGGTCGAGGTGACCCGGCACGGTCGAACGGACGAAGGCCGAATCCCGCTCCCAGCGGGCGAAGAATTGCGGATGCTCGGGCACGAGCGCCCGGTTGTTGTACTCGCGTTCGACGAAATCCCGGTCCATGGGGGCGATGCTACACTCCCGCCGACCCATGGAAGCCACTCCTGCCCCGCGCGACGCCACGGGCGAGCGCATCCTCGAGCGCGCGGCGGCGCTCGCGCGGCACAGCGATTCGCCGGACCACTACACCCGCACGTACCTCACGCCCGCGCACCAGGCCGCCGCGCGCGTGATCGCGCAGTGGATGCGCGAGGCGGGAATGGCGGTCCGCGTGGACGCCGTGGGCAGCGTCATCGGGCGCTACGACGGGGAGGACCCGTCCGCCCGCACGCTCCTCATGGGCTCGCACTTCGATTCCGTGAGGAACGGCGGGCGCTACGACGGCGTCCTCGGGATCCTCGTGCCGATCGCGTGCGTGGCCGAGCTCGACGCGCGCGGCGAGCGGCTCGCGTGCGCGATCGAGATCGCGGCGTTCGCCGACGAGGAGGGCGCCCGCTTCCAGACGAGCTTCCTCGCGAGCCGCGCGATGATCGGGCGCCTCGAGGAGACCGTGCTCGAGCGGCGCGATTCCGAGGGCGTCGCGCTCGCGGAAGCGATGCGGGCGGCGGGCTTGGACCCGGCGCGGTTGGCCGACGCACGCATCGACACGGCGCGCCTGGGCGCCTACGTCGAGGTGCACATCGAGCAGGGCCCGGTGCTCCTCGCCGAGGGCAGCGCGCTCGGCGTCGTGACGACCATCGCCGGCGGCACGCGCCACACCCTTCGCGTTCGCGGCGAGGCGGGACACGCGGGCACCGTTCCCATGGCGATGCGCCACGATGCGCTCGCCGGGGCGGCCGAGATGGTGCTCGCCGTGGAAAAGCGCTGCGCCGCGGGCGGCTCGCTCGTGGGCACGGTCGGGATCCTTCGCGTGAAGGACGGGACGGGGAACGTGATTCCCGGCGAGGTCGAGCTCACGGCGGACGTCCGCGCGGGAGACGATGCGACGCGCGAGGCGGCGGAGGCGGACGTCTTCGCGGCGTGCGAGGCGATCGCGCGGCGGCGCGGCCTGGTACTCGAACGCACGCGCACGCATCATGTCCATGCGGTCGCGTGCGAGGCGTGGCTCCAGGACCGCCTCGCCAGCGCGATCGAGGGGGTCGACGCCGAGCGCCCGACGCGGCATGCGCGCCGGCTTCCCAGCGGCGCGGGGCACGACGCGATGATCCTTGCCGAGGTGGCGGACGTGGGGATGCTCTTCGTGCGATGCGGCGCGGGAGGCGTGAGCCACAACCCGGCGGAGACGATCACCGCGGAAGATGCCGGCGCCGCGGTGCGGGCGCTGCTGGCTTTCCTCCGGGACCTTCGCTTCCCCGCCTGACCTTCAGTGCGAGCTCACCAGCCGCAGCGCGGGCCGTCCCGCCCCGGCGCCGCGCCGGCAATGCTCCACCAGGAACGCCGCCTGCGCCGAGAGCGCGGCCGGGGCGGCGACCTTTCCGTCCAGCACGTCGCGCGTCCATTGCGCCGTCGCCTCCGCGTCCCGGTCCGGAAGCTCCGGCTCGACGTCGCTCCCCTCGATCCGGTGCTCGATGGGCTCCGCGCCGTGACCCAGCGCCTCGATCGGCTGCGGCGAATGCAGCCGCACGACCGCCTCGCCCTCGAGGCCGCGCATGAGGAGCGCATCCCCCGGCGCGATCGCGAAGTAGGCGCGCAGGAGCTTCACGAAGTCCGGATGCGTGACGGGGATGAGGCGGCACCCCGCGTCGGGCGCGACGCCGCCCGGCAGCAATAGCTTCGCGAGCGTGTGCGCGGCGCTTCGAACGCCGGTGCGGATGCGGGCGTCCAGGACGCGCGCGAGGGCGGGAGAGACGAGGGCGAGCGGCGCGGCCGCGAGGTGGCGCTCCTCGAGCGCGCGCTCGACCTCGCCGATCGTGCGCGCGGCGGGCATGCCCATGCGCTCGAGCACGTGGAACGCGGTGACGCGCCCCGGCTCGTGGAACGCGCCGTGCAGCAGGACCGGGATTCCCTCCCGCGCGACCTTGAGCGCGAGGAGCGGCAGGAGGTTCGGGAGCTTCCGCGCGCCGTTGTACGTGGGGATCACGAGCGGGAGCGCGCGGCGTGCCGGCATCCGGATCGGGATGAGGTGGCCGGCGAGCGCCTCCATCATGCCCGCGAGCTCTTCGACCGTCTCGCCCTTCATGCGCAGCGCCACCAGCACGGCGCCCAGCGCCACGTCCGCCACCTCCCCCGCGAAGATCGCCGCGAAGAGCGCCCGGGCCTGGTCGCGCGAAAGGTCCCGGGCGGAATGGGGTCCCCGGGCGATTTCCTTGAGGTAAGGGCGGGCGTCGAAGGCCATGCCTCATTCTGCGCGATCCCGGCCCCGGGGGCACTTCCGGGAGCCGCGGTTTCGGGGTCCGAAATGCCGAATATTCGGCAGAGCATCGCCCCGGGGGCCGTGATATCTTGCGCTGGCAGTACCCCCCCAGGAGGCCCAAATGTCCAAAAAAGACGGCAGCAAACCCGGCGCACGGGACGGTGAGCTCTCGGAGCAGCAGCTCGACCGCATCTCCGGCGGCCAGGAAGTCCGGAAGATGGAAACGATCGTGGTCACGGCCAAGCGCCCGGCGCCCCAGGCCAAGGTGGTCAAGATGGAGACCATCGTGGTGACGGCGCAGCGCGAGAAGCCGGACCTGGCGGGCACCAAGCTCGCCCAGGCCGAGCCGAAAAGCTCGACGAAAGACTAGTCAGGCGACCTGCCGGGCGAGGAGGGCGGCGAACGGCCCCTCCCGCGCGGCGAGCTCGCGGAACGTCCCCTGCTGGACGATCCGGCCGCGATCCAGCACCAGGATGCGGTCCGCGCCGCGCACGGTGTCCAGCCGGTGCGCGATCACGATCCGGGTGGCCGCGAGGGCCGCGAGCGATTCCAGCACCGCCCGCTGCGAGACGTTGTCGAGCGCGCTGGTCGCCTCGTCGAGGAGCAGGATCCGCGGCGCGCCCACCAGGGCCCGGGCGATGAGCACTCGCTGGCGCTGCCCGCCCGAGAGCGTGCTCACCCCTTCACCCACCACCGTGTACATGCCCATCGGCATCGCCTCGATGTCGGCGGCGAGGCCCGCCCGGCGTGCCGCGTCCCAGGCGGCGTCCAGGCTCGCGCTCGAGGCGCCGGCGATGTTGGTGTAGAGGTCGCCCGCCCAGAGCTTCCCGCCCTGGAGCACCGTGCCCATCCTCCGGCGCAGCCACGGCACGTCGATCGCGTCGAGGTCGCGGCCGTCGTATCGCACCCGGCCCCCGGTCGGGCGCTCGAATCCCAGCAGGAGGCGAAGCAGCGTGGATTTCCCGGACCCGCTCGGGCCCACGATCGCCACGAACTCGCCCGGCTTCACGTCGAGGTCGATGCCGTCCAGCACGCGCGGACCGCCCGGATAGTCGAAGGCCACGCCCTCCAGCGCGATGGCCCCCCGCGGCTCGTAGCGCGCGGTCCCCGCCACGGCGTCTTCCGGCGGCGTCTCGAGGATGGGCTTCGCGCGGTCCCACACGGGCTTCAACCCCGCGAGGGCGAGCGCGGTCCCCACGAGCGACTGCACGGCGCCCAGCACGCCGAAGAGCGCGGCATGGAACGCGACGAATTCGCCCGCGGTGAGCCCGCGCGCGCCGCTCGCGAGCCGCCATGCGAGGAAGAGCACGAGCGCGGTCGCGAGCGGATGGAGGAGGCTCAGGATCACCGACTCGCGGTTCGCGATGCGCGCCGCGGCGATGTCCGCCGTGCGGAAGGCGTCGTAGCGCGCGTGCCAGCGCTCGAACGCGCGATCCTCGGCGGCCGCGGCGCGGAGCTTCGCGATGCCGCCGAAGAGCTCGAAGGTCACGGCCGCGAGGCGCCCGTCCAGCGCTTCGAGCCGGGGACCGAGCTTGAGGCGCGCGATGCCGAGGAAGGCCGAGGCGGCGATGGTGGCCGCGATCACGCCCGCCGCGCCCGCCGCGAGCGCCGGGCTGTACGCGATCATCACCGCCGCGTTGGCCGCGAGGTAGAGCGCCACCACGACGGTGCCGAGGAGCGAATCGGTGAGCGTGCGCTGGACCGTGTTGACCGAGCCCATGCGCAGCGCCAGGTCGCCGCTCGAGAAGGCGCGGAAGAACGCGGCCGGGGCGGAGACGACGCGGTCCACGATCGCCGCCTGCATCGCGACGCCGACCCGCGATTCGAAGCGCAGCGTCGCGAGCGTGCGAAGCGTCTCCAGGATCGCGAGCGTGACGCCCGCGACCGCGAGGCCCGCGATCGCCGCCGCGATGGCGCCCAGGGCCGCCGCGGGGATCGCGCGGTCGATGAGCCAGCCGGTCGCGACCGGCGTGAGAAGCCCCACGGCGGCCGCCACCACCCCCGCCGCGGCGACGAGCGCCAGGTCCGCGCGGCCCTCGCGAAGCGAGAAGCGGAGGATGTCGCGCCAGGCGGCGGGGCCGCGGCCCAGCCGCCGATGGAACGCGAAGGCGAAGGGCGAAAGGCGGCTCGCGACCTCCGCGTCGACCCGCCATTCGACGACGCTGCCCTGCTCGTCCACGGCGCGCATCACGTAGGCCCGCCCGGACGGAACGAGCGCGACCCAGCCCGTGCCCGCGGTGGCCGAAGCCCCCGGCGTGGGGCCCGGGCCGCGCGGAACGCGCCGGCGCTCCGCCACGCGCGCGATGAGCGGACCGTCCGGCTCGCGCCACCATCCGGCGTCCAGGATGAGCCGCCGTGTTCGATAGCCCGCAGGAAGCACGAGCGCCTCGATCGCATCCGCCGCCTCCGGGGGCAGCTCGGCGCGCGGCTCGAGCGCGATGCGCAGAACCGGCGCGAGAAGGCCCACGGCCGCCTCGAGGGTCGTCGTCTTGAGGGAGAGGCCGGGATCGGCGGCGCTCACCGGGGTCCCTCCGAGGCGACGAGCCGCGCGTAGCGGCTCTCCGGCTGCAGCATGAGCTCCACGTGCGTGCCGCGCTCCGCGACGCGGCCCGCGTCGAGGACCAGGATCTCGTCCGCGTCGCGCACGGTGGACAGGCGATGGGCCACCACCAGCGCCGCGACGCGCCGGCGCCGGAGATTCGCCTCGACCCGCGCCTCGGTGGAGGCATCGAGCGCGCTCGTGGCCTCGTCCAGGATCACGACCGCCGGATCCTTCACGAGGGCGCGCGCGATCTCGAGTCGCTGGCGCTGGCCCCCGCTGAGATTCCGCGCCCCTTCCTGGAGCGCCGCGTCGAGGCCCCCCGCGCGCGCGCGGACTTCCTCGTCCAGCGCCGCATCGCGAAGCGCCGCCGCGAGCGCCTCTTCGCCCGCCGCCTCCCACAGGGTAAGGTTCTCGCGCACCGTCCCCTCGAAGAGCACGACGTCCTGGTCCACGTAGGCGAGCGCCGCGGCGAGGTGCGAGCGCTCGTAGCTCTCGCGCGGGACGCCGTCGAAGAGGATCGATCCGCTCCACGGCGCGTAGAGTCCGGCCGCCAGGCGCGCGACGGTCGACTTGCCGCACCCGGAGGCGCCCACCAGCGCGATCCTTCCGCCCGGGCGCAGCACGAACGAGATGCCCTCGACGATCGGGGGCGCATGGCGGTCGTAGCCGAAGGTTACATCGCGGAATTCCACCTCGCCCGCGATTCGAAACGGCGGCGGCGCGTCGACCGCGGCCGAGAGGCCGGGCTGCGGCGCGTGGTCGAGGACGTCGTCCAGGCGCGCGAGGTCGCCGCGAAGCGTCTGGAGCTTCCGCGTGCGGGCGAAGAGCGCATGCATCGGCGCGGCGAATCCGGCGAAGAGCACCTGGAACGCGACGAGGTCGCCCACGCTGAAGCGGCCCTCCACGATGCGCGCGGCGCCGAGGCCGAGGACCGCCAGCTGCGCGGCGAGGCCGAGGAGCGCCGGCACCTGGCCGACGGCGAGCATCGTGCGCTGGGCGCGCGTGGCGGCGTTCACGAATCGCACCTGGAGCCCGATCCACTTGAGGAAGAGCGCGCTCTCCTGCCCGCCCGCCTTGAGCGACTCGATGTCCGCGAGCGCGCCGGTCGCGATGCCGGAGAGCTTCCCCGCCTGCACCGAGAGCTCCTGGGACATCTGCGCGGTGCGGGCCGCGAGCGAGCGCCATGCGAGGAGCTCCAGCGCGAGTGCCGCCACGACGATCGCCGCGAGCGTGGGCTCCAGCCGCGCCATGAGGACGAGGAAGAAGCTCGCGGTGACGGCATCGAGCGCGAGCGGCGCGAGCTCGCCGGAGATGGTCTGCGCCGCATGGTCGTTCAGCTCCACGCGCGCCGCGATCTCGCCGGGCGAGCGCTGCGCGTAGAACGTCATCGGGAGCCGCAGCGCGTGCGCCATGAAGCGGCCCGCGGCGCCGCGCACCGCGCGGTTGAAGGTGCCCGTCACCACGCGCGCCTGGATCGCGAGGAGGAGCGAGCGCGCGGCGGCGGCGAGCACGAGCCCCGCGAGGAGCGGCACCGCGACGCCGCTCGAATGGGCGACGAGCACCTCGTCCACGAAACGGCCGAGGAGCCAGGGGAGAACGAGTCCCGGGATCACGAGCGCGAGGCCCAGGAAGAAGGCGAGCGCCACCGGCGCGCGGAATCCTTCGAGGTAGCGCGCGAGCGAGCGCAGCGCCGAGGGCGCCGCGCCGCCGGGCCGGAACTGCGGCCCCGTCTCGAACGTGAGGACCACGCCCGTGAACATCTGGTCGAAGTCCGCCGCATCGACCGAACGGCGGCCCCGCGCCGGATCGTTCAGCCACGCGCGGCCCCGGTGGAAGCCCTCGAGCACGACAAAGTGGTTGAAGTTCACGAACACGATCGCCGGGAGCGGCAGCTCCGAGAGCTCGCGCGGCTCCTTCTTGAAGCCGCGGGCCACCATGCCGCGAGCGCGCGCGGCGCGGAGGAGCCCCCCCGCCTTGCTGCCGTCGCGGCTGACACCGCATTCGACCCGCATCGCCTCGAGCGGGACGTGCAGCCGGTGGTATGCGAGCACCATCGCGAGCGCCGCGGCGCCGCACTCCACGGCTTCGAGCTGCAGGACGGTGGGCGTGCGGAAGACGCCGGTGTCCGGGAGCGTCGCGCGCGGCGCCGCGGCCGGCGGCGCGGGCGCCTCGAGGGCTCCGGTCAGGGGCGCAGCAGCAGCCATGCGGCGAAGGCGGCGACCGCGGCGAGGCACGCGATCGCGGCCACGGCGAGGGAGCGGGGCACCGCGGGAAGCTCGAGGCGCTCGTCCAGGCGTTCGGGCGAGGCGAGGCGCTCGAGCGCGGCCTTCCGGAAAAGGGCGGAGTCGTCGACCGGCACGGACTTCAGCCCGCGAGGCGCTTCAGCATGCGGTCGAAGCGCGCTCCGGCGAGGTGCACGTTGTCGAGGAGCTCGTCGTTCAGCTCGTCGCGCGCGTGCCGCTCCTCGGGCGCGTTCCCGTAGCCCAGCCGCGTGGTGGTGTTGCGGACGCGGTCGGCGAGGAAGACGCAAAGGGCGCGGTAGAAGCGGGCGGCGAAGGCGAGGTCCGAGGAAAGCTTCGCGCGCACCTCGTCGTTGCCGATCCTGAGGAGGGTCGATTCCGCCACCGCCTCGACGGAGACGACCGTCGGCGCGGGGTCGACGAGCGACATCTCGCCCACGATCTCGCCGGACTCGAGCGTGGAGACGAGCGCCCCCGTGGGCGTGCGGATGGCGAGCCGCCCTTCGAGCACGAAATAGATGTGGTCCAGGCGCTCGCCCGGCGAGATGAGCCGCGTCCCCGGGTCGACGTGCAGGCGCTCCCCCGCGCCCGCGAGCCATTCGACGTCCGCGTCCGACAGCACGCTGAAGATGAACAGGACCTTTCGCACGCGGCCTCCCCGAAGTCCGTGGACTCGCCCGAGTGTAGACTGGCATCGCGCCAAAGCCAACGTCCATGCCGCTCGCCCGCCGCCTAGCCTCGGTCGTCCTCCTCGGGATGGCGCTGCCCTCCGCCGCCGCGGATGCCGCGATCGCGAGCCTCGCGCTGGACGCGAGCCCCGCGCGCGATGCGCGGCTCCTCGAGGGCGCCCGCCGCGAGGGCGACCTCGCGCTCTACACCTCGCTCACCGCCGCCACCGCCGCCAAGGTGAAGGCGGATTTCGAGCGGCGCTACGGCGTTCGCGTGAACCTCTGGCGGGCGAGCTCCGAGAACATCCTCCAGCGCGTGTCGGCCGAGGCGCGTGCCGGCCGGGCGGACTTCGACGTGGTCGAGACCAACGGCCCGGAGATGGAGGCGATCCAGCGCGAGGGCGTGCTGCAGCGCGTGGAATCGCGCCGCTTCGCGGACCTCATTCCCCAGGCGCTCTTCCCGCACCGCGAATGGGTCGCGACGCGGCTGAACGTCTTCGTCCAGTGCTACAACACGCGGCTCGTGCCGGCTGCCGAGGTGCCGCGCGGGTTCGACGACCTCCTCGATCCGAAATGGAAGGGCCGGCTCGGCATCGAGGCGAACGATGCGGACTGGTTCCAGTCGGTGGTGAGCGCGATGGGCGAGGAGAAGGGGCTCGCGTACTTCCGCAGGCTGGTCGCCACGAACGGGCTTTCGGTGCGGAAGGGCCACGCGCTCCTCGCGGAGATGGTGCAATCCGGGGAGATCGCGTTCTCGCTCACGTGCTACAGCTTCAAGATCGACCAGGACCGGAAGAGCGGCGCGCCCGTGGACTGGACCTCGTTCGGCCCGCTCCTCGCGCGGCCCAACGGCGCCGGCATCTCGCGCCGCTCGCCGCATCCGCACGCGGCGCTCCTCTTCTACGAGTACATGATCGGCGAGGCGCAGCCGCTCCTCGCGAAGCTGGAGCTCGCACCGGTCTCGAAGCGCGTGGAGAGCAACCTTCGCGGGCGCGAGGTGCGGTTCATCGATCCCGCGGCGGTGCTGCGCGACTCGGCGAAGTGGGAGAAGCTCTACGAGGAGATCATCGTCCGGCGGCGGTGATGATCGATGGGCGCCGCAAGCGGCGCTAGGGGTGCACGTTCTCCGTGAACCAGTCGTCCGGAAGCACGTGCCCCGCCCCGGCCTTCTCCGCGCGCTCGAGGACCAGCGCACCGGCCGCGGCGAATTGCAGGCCGATCCCCACGTTGTTCACGAAGAAGGTGATCTCCGAATCGCTCGCGCGCCCCGGCGCCGCGCCCGCGACGAGCTTCCCCAGGTCGGGATAGGACGCGGTCGAGCGGTCCGGGGCGTTCCACCAGCCCTTGCGATGCTCCTCCGTCACGTTGGGCGTGCCCGGCAGGATGTTGTCCATCTGCTTCGCCTGCTGCGCGGTGTGCACGAACACCTTGTCGCAGCGGTCGAGCACCGAGTGGTCGACTTCCTGGCTCTTGATGCAGCTCGCGTGGATGCCGGGCTTCAGCCACGCCGGCTCGATCACGCGCACCATCGACGAGGTGCCCGACATGATCGCGTCCGCGCCATCGATGCACGCTTCGGCCGACCCCGCGGCCTCGATCGTGACGCCCGGGTGCCGTGCGCGGGCCTCCGCGACGAACGCCTCCCGGCTCGTCTCGCGCGGGCTGAAGACGCGCACACGCTCGAATTTGCGTACGGCGAGCGCCGCCATGAGCTGCGCGCCCGCCTGCCAGCCGCTGCCGATCAACGCGAGCCGCCGGCAGTCCGCGCGCGCGAGGCGCTTCATCGCGATGCCGTTGGCCGCGCCCACGCGCAGGCGCTGCATCACGCCGTCCGGGAACATCGCGAGGAGCTTCCCCGTGTCGGTCGAGAAGAGGAGCACCAGGCCCACCCACCGGCCGTCGGCGAGCGGGCGCTTCTCGCGCCGCGGCTTTCCCGCGACGACCGGGTGCGTGACGATGTCCGAGTTGATGCGCAGCGCCTGCACGCCGCGCGCGGGCCAGGTCCCGCCCATGTGCTTGAAGGCGTAGTACGCGCCCTCGTGGACGGTGGGCGCCATGTTGTCCACGCGCGGGGAGAGGAGCGCCCTGCCTTTCGCATAGTCCGCATACATCGGCTCGAGCGCCGCGATGCAGTCGGCCATCGGAAGCAGCCGCTCGATATCGTCGTTTCCCAGCACCCGCATCGTGTTTCTCCCGGTTTTGCATACGAGTGTAGCCAAATGCGCGCGAATCGATTTCAGCCGTCGCCGTTCTTTCGGCTGTAATCGTGGGAGGCCTGGTTTTGTGAACGGCGTCATACGGTTACGCCGCCCCTGAAACGCAAGATGGGTCCGTCACAGCAACGCAACCCGGACACACCAACCTTTCAGGGAGAATCAAATGAACAAGCGCCTCGCCGTAGCCGTTGCCCTCGCCGCCGCCTTCGCCGCGATTCCCGCCGCCCACGCCGGCACCCTGTCCCCGACCTTCAACGTGACGGTGAACCTCACCTCCAAGTGCCAGGTCACGACGGCACCCACGGACGTGGCCTTCACCTACACCTCCTTCCAGGCCACCGCCGCCACGGCGAGCTCCACGTACGGCGTGCAGTGCACGAACACGCTGCCGTACACGATGGCGCTCGACAACACCGCGACCAACACCGTCGCGGGCTTGACCTACGCGATCGCGCTCTCCGCCGCGAGCGGCACGGGCAACGGCGCGGCG
>DATAMY010000080.1:0-15632 GCA_036266535.1 Usitatibacter sp.
GCACGGGCCAGAGCCCGACCCAGGTCGGGATGCGGCCGCTCGCCGTCCACGCCTGGAAGATCGAGAGCGTGTTGTTGTACACGACATAGATCAGCACGGCGAAGATGAGGTTCCACGACCGGCCCGAGCGCGGGTTCACGAACGAGAGCGGCACGGCGAAGAGTCCCATGATGATCACGGCGAGCGGGAGCGCGATCCGCCACTGGAGCTCCGCCTTGTCCTCGGGCTTCCCCGAGTCGAGGAGCTGCGGCAGCGCCATCGCCTGGCGCCTCGGCGCCTGGGCCTTCGCCTCGTGCGGCTCGATCCGGACCGCATAGCGCTCGAAGTCCACGGTGCGGTAGTCGAGCTGCCCTGGCGTGCCCTCGTAGCGCCGTCCGTTGAGGAGCACCGCGAAGCGATCCCCGTTCTTCGCGGTCTCGAGGTAGCCGCGGCGCGCGACGATCACGCCCAAGTGCCCGTTCTGTGTGGACTGGACGAAGATGTTGTGTAGCTCGTCTCCCTTGTCCGAGAGCTTGTCCACGAAGAACACGCGCCCGGTGCTCTTCGATTCGACGAAGAGGCCGGGCGTCACGTTGGACACCTCGTCGCGGCTCTCGAGGAGTCGCTGGTATTCGGCGCTCTGCGCGACGGCCCACGGCGCCACCACCAGCGAGAGGAGCGCGCAGACGAGCGCGATCGGGAGCGCGAACGCGAGCACCGGCCGGATCCACGACGCGATCGAAAGCCCGGAGGTGAACCAGATCGTCATCTCGCTATCGCGATAGCTGCGCGTGAGCGTCAGGAGCACCGCCACGAATACCGCGATGCCCAGCACCACGGGCAGGTAGTAGAGGATCAGGAAAGCGAGGAGCCCCATCACCGCCTCGGGAGGCACCTCGCCCGTGGAGGCCCGGCCCAGCAGCTTCACGAAGAGCGTGGTGAGCATGAGCACCAGGAGCACGCCCACCACGGCGATCGCGATGAGGCTGAACTCCCGGATGAGGCTGCGCTGGAAGATCACGGGGATGGGGCGTGGGCTCGGCGGGACGGGTGCGGGGCGTATAATTCTGCCCTTCGCCAGCCCTCCGACGCGGGGATTCGAATGGAATTTAGCACAAAGAGCGGCAATCCCGAGAAGCAGCGGACGGGCTGTGTGGTCGTGGGCATCTTCGAGGGCGGGAAGCTCTCGGACGCCGCGCGCGCGGTGGACACGGCCTCCGGCGGCTTCGTGGCCGGGGTGCTACGCCGCGGCGACCTGGACGCGAAACCGGGGGCGGCGCTCATGCTCCACCAGGTGCCCAAGGTGCCCGCCGAGCGGGTGCTCCTCGTGGGCCTCGGGAAGGAGAAGGATTTCCACGAGGCGGCCTACCGCGCGGCCCTGGGCTCGGCCGTGAAGGCGCTGCGGGCGACGGGCGCCGCGGATGCGCTCATCTGCCTCACGGACCTCCCCCTCAAGCGTCGCGGCACCGCGTGGAAGGTCGAGCAGGCGGTCATCGCCGTGACGGACGGCGCCTACCGCTTCGACCGGATGAAGAGCAAGCCGGATCCGCGGAAGGCCCCGCTCGAGCGCGTGGCGCTGCATGTGGCCGGGCGCGGCGACGCGAAGGAAGCGGCCGGCGCGATCGCCAAGGCGGGCGCCATCGGCGCCGGCGTGTCCTTCGCGAAGGACCTGGGCAACCTGCCGGGGAACGTCTGCACGCCCACCTACCTCGCGGACCAGGCGGTGGCGCTCGGGAAGGAGCATCGGCTCAAGGTCGAGGTGCTGGACCGCAAGCAGATCGAGAAGCTCGGCATGGGCGCCTTCCTCGCCGTGGCGCAGGGAAGCCGCGAGCCGCCCCGCTTCATCGTGATGGAGTGGAACGGCGGGAAGAAGGGCGAGCGTCCCGTGGCACTGGTCGGCAAGGGCATCACGTTCGACACGGGCGGCATCTCGATCAAGCCCGCGGCCGAGATGGACGAGATGAAGTTCGACATGTGCGGCGCGGCGAGCGTGCTGGGCACGATGAAGGCCGCGGCGCTGATAGAGCTCCCGATGAACGTGGTCGGCGTGATCCCCACCACGGAGAACATGCCGGGCGGGAACGCGATCAAGCCGGGCGACATCGTGACGACCATGTCCGGCCAGACGGTCGAGATCCTCAACACGGACGCGGAGGGCCGCCTCATCCTCTGCGACGCGTTGACCTACGTCGCGAAGTACAAGCCCGCGGCCGTGATCGACATCGCGACCCTCACGGGCGCCATGGTGATCGCGCTGGGGCACGTCGCCTCCGGCCTCTTCGCGAACAGCGACCCGCTCGCGCGCGAGCTCCTTCAGGCGGGCGACGACGCATGGGACCGCGCGTGGCACATGCCGCTCTGGGACGACTACCAGGAGCAGCTGAAGAGCAATTTCGCGGACTTCCCGAACATCGGCTCGCGCGCCGGCGGCTCCATCACGGCCGCGTGCTTCCTCTCGCGGTTCACGAAGGCGTATCCCTGGGCGCACCTGGACATCGCCGGCACGGCGTGGAAGAGCGGCGCGGAGAAGGGTGCCACCGGGCGGCCCGTGGCGCTCCTTTCGCACTTCCTCGCGCGCCGCGCCGCCGCGTGACCCGGATCGACTTCTACCACTACGCCGACGACAAGCTGCGCTTCGCCTGCCGGCTCGCGGCGAAGGCCTACGACCAGGGGACCCGGCTCGTCGTCTACACGGCCGACGCCCGCGCGCTGGGCGAGTTCGACAAGGCGCTCTGGACCTTCCAGAGCACGCGCTTCGTGCCGCACGCGTTCGCGGGCACGGCCATCGCGGCGGAGACGCCGGTCGTCCTCGCCTCCTCCGGCGAGGAGCTGCCGCACCACGACGTGCTCTTGAACCTCTCGGACGAATGGCCGCCCTTCTTCGCGTCCTTCGAGCGGCTGCTGGAGATCGTGACCGCCGACGACGCCGACAAGGCGAAGGCGCGGGAGCGCTATGCCTTCTACAAGAAGCGCGGCTACGATATCAAGGTGAACAACATCGAGACCGCGGAGAAGCCCCTTGGCCGATGACGACGACGTCCTCGGGAAGGCGGATGCGCTCCTGCGCCGGCGTTCCGTCGCCCCGCCCGCGGACGGCTCGCAGACCGGCGGCGTCCCCGTGCTCACCGACCTCGTGGGCGAGCCGCGGGGCGAGGACGCGCTCACGAGCGACGTCGCGCGCGAGGTGTTCGATCGCGTGATCGGCGAGGTGGAAGGCCGCCTCACCGCCGAGATCGAGCGCCGGGTGGCGGAGCGCCTCGCCCCCGAAGTGAACTCCGCCGTCGTGAGCGCCGTCGCGGACCTGCGCCCGGATCTCGCGAAGGCCATCGGCGACGCCGTCGCCGACGCGCTCGCCAAACGCACGCCGAAATGACCGACCTCGCCAAAAGCTTCGACCCCCACGCGATCGAATCGCGCTGGTACCCCGTCTGGGAATCCCGCGGCTATTTCAAGGCGGGCTTCGACGCGACGCGCCCGTCCTTCTCGATCCAGCTCCCCCCGCCCAACGTGACGGGCACGCTCCACATGGGCCATGCGTTCCAGCAGACGCTCATGGACATCCTCACGCGCTGGCACCGGATGAAGGGCGAGAACGTGCTCTGGCAACCGGGCACGGACCACGCGGGGATCGCGACGCAGATGGTGGTCGAGCGCCAGCTCGAGGCCGCGGGCGAATCGCGCCGTGCGCTGGGCCGGGAAGAGTTCGTGAAGCGCGTGTGGGCGTGGAAGGAGCAGTCGGGCTCCACCATCACGCGCCAGATGCGCCGCCTCGGCGCCTCGTGCGACTGGTCGCGCGAGTACTTCACGATGGACGAGGCGCGCTCGCGGGCCGTGACCGAGGTCTTCGTCCGGCTCTTCGACGAGGGCCTCATCTACCGCGGGAAGCGCCTGGTGAACTGGGACCCGGTGCTCTTGACCGCCGTCTCGGACCTCGAGGTCGAGTCGCGCGAGGAGAACGGGCATCTCTGGCAGCTTCGCTATCCGCTCGAGGACGGGAGCGGTGAGCTCGTCGTCGCCACGACGCGGCCGGAGACGATGCTGGGCGATACGGCGGTCGCGGTGCATCCGGACGACGAGCGCTACCGGCACCTCGTGGGAAAGCGCGTGCGGCTGCCGCTCGCGGACCGGCTGATCCCGGTGGTGGCGGACGAGTACGTCGACCGCGCCTTCGGCACGGGCTGCGTGAAGATCACGCCGGCGCACGACTTCAACGACTACCAGGTCGGCATGCGCCACGGCCTTCCGGTCGTCGACATCTTCACGCTCGACGCGAAGGTGAACGAGAACGCGCCCAAGGCCTACCAGGGCCTCGATCGCTTCGAGGCGAGGAAGCGCGTGCTTGCGGATCTCGAAAGCGCGGGCCTCATCGAGAGCGTGAAGCCGCACAAGCTCATGCAGCCGCGCTCGCAGCGCTCGGACGCGGTCGTGGAGCCGATGCTCTCGGACCAGTGGTTCGTCCGCATGCCCGGCCTGGCTCGCGAGGGCCTCGCGCCCGTGGAGGATGGCCGCATCCGCTTCGTGCCGGACGAATGGACGAGCGTGTACCGGAACTGGCTGGAGAACATCCAGGACTGGTGCATCTCGCGCCAGCTCTGGTGGGGCCACCAGATCCCCGCCTGGTACACGGCCGACGGCACGCCCTTCGTGGGACGCACCTTCGAGGAAGCGCAGGCGCGCGCGAAGGCGGCGGGCAAGGAGCTCCGCCCCGATTCTCGGGACCAGGACGTCCTGGACACATGGTTCTCCTCGGCCTTCGTGCCTTTCTCGACCCTGGGCTGGCCGGACGAGGCGAAGCTCGAGCGCGAGCGCGCCTTCTACCTGCCCTCCTCCGTGATGATCACCGGCCCGGACATCATCTTCTTCTGGGTCGCCCGCATGATCATGACGACGGTCCACTTCACGGGCGAGATTCCGTTCCGGGACGTGTATCTCAACGCCACGGTCCGCGACGGCGAGGGCCAGCGGATGTCCAAGTCGAAGGGGAACACCATCGATCCCATCGACGTCGTCGACGGCATCGACCTCCCCGCGCTCCTCGCGAAGTCCACGCAGGGCTTGATGCTCGCGAAGCACCGTGAATCGGCCGCGAAGCGCATCGAACGGGACTATCCGGACGGGATCGCTTCCTACGGCGCGGATGCGCTGCGCTTCACGTTCGCGGCGCTCTCGACCTTCGGCCGCACGCTCAACTTCGACTTGAAGCGCTGCGAGGGCTACCGGAGCTTCTGCAACAAGCTCTGGAACGCGACGCGGTTCGTGCTGATGAACTGCGAAGGACGCGAAGCCACGGGTGAAGACGCTACCGGCACGAAAGAATCGTCGCCCGTGGAGCTTTCCGCGGCCGATCGCTGGATCGCGAGCCGGCTCCAGCGCGCCGAGCGCGAAGTGACCGAGGCGCTCGAAGCCTACCGCTTCGACGTCGCCGCGCGCGCGGTCTACGAGTTCGTGTGGGACGAGTATTGCGACTGGTACGTGGAGCTCGCGAAGGTGCAGCTCGCGGGCGGCAGCGAGGCCGCGCAGCGCGGCACGCGCCGGACGTTGATCCGCGTGCTGGAGGCGACGCTTCGCCTCGCGCACCCCTTCATCCCGTTCATCACCGAGGAGCTGTGGCAAACGGTGGCACCCCTCGCCGGCAAATCGGGCGAGACGATCATGAAGGCGCCCTACCCCATCCCGGACACCGCGCGCATCGCGCCGAACGCCGAGCGCGAGATCGCCCTCGTGAAGGAGGTCGTGAACGCGGCGCGGAACCTGCGCTCCACGATGAACCTCTCGCCCGCATCCCGCGTGCCGCTCTACCTTGCCGAAGCCGATCCGGCGCTCCGCGGGCATTCCGCCGGCATCGCGGCCTTGGCGCGGCTCTCCGAGGTCCGCTTCGTGGAGAAGCTCCCCGCGGAGGACGCGGCCGTCGCGATCACGGGCGCCGCCAAGCTCATGCTGCACGTCGAGATCGACCGCGACGCCGAGCGCGCGCGGCTCTCGAAGGAGATCGAGAAGACGGAGTCGGACCTCGCGCGGACGCAGGCGCAGCTCGGGAAGCCCTCGTTCGTCGAGCGCGCGCCGCCCGCCGTGGTCGACGAGGCCCGGCGCCGGCTCGCGGACCTCCAGGCGCGCCAAGCGGACCTTCGCAGCCAGCTGGGCAAGCTCGGCTAGACACGCCCCTTGCCCTTCCCGCAAAGTCTCCGGGCGCTCGAGTCGCCCAACTTCCGCCGGTACTACATGGGCCAGGCGGTGTCGATGATCGGCACCTGGGTGCAGTCGGTCGCGCTCATGTGGCTCGCCTACCGTCTCTCGAACTCGACCTGGTTCACCGGCGTCATCGGGTTCCTCAACAGCGCCCCGCACCTCTTCCTCGCGACCTTCGCGGGCGTCCTCGGCGATCGCGTGAGCCGCCGGAAGATGCTGATGGTCGTGCTCACCCTCCTCGCGATCCAGGCTGCCGTCCTCGCGGTGCTTTCGGGTCTCGGCATCATCACCATGCCGGAGCTCGCGACCCTCGCCCTTTTCGCGGGGATCTGCAACGCCTTCGAGACACCCACCCGGCAGTCGATCTTCGTCCAGCTCCTCGAGCGGCGCGAGGACCTGCCGAACGCGATCGCGATGAACTCGATGCTCATGAACGGGACGCGGTTGATCGGCCCGTCGCTGGGCGGCTTCCTCATCGCGGCCTTCGGCGAGACCGTGTGCTTCTCGGTGAATGCCGTGAGCTACGCGGCGGTACTCATCGCGCTCTTCCGGGTGCGGATCGTGCATCCCAGGCCCCGGCGCGCGCACGCCCATCCGCTGGCGGATCTCGCCGAGGGCTGGAAGTACGCGATGGGCCTGATTCCGGTGCGGCGCATGCTCTTCACGCTCTCGGCGGTGAGCTTTTCCATCAGCCCGTACGCGACGCTCATGCCGGCGATGGCCGTGGAGACCTTCCACCAGGGCGCCGAGCTGGTCGGCTTCTTCATCGGCGCGGTGGGGCTGGGCGCGGTGATCTCCGCGGCCTTCCTCGCGCGGCGGCCGAGCGTGCGCGGCCTCGGGAAATGGATCGCCATCGCGGCGATCGTCGCGGGCCTGGGCTCGATGGGCTTCGGCTTCTCGAGGAACATCTGGCTCTCGATCCCGCTCATGATGATGACGGGCTTCGGCATGTTCATGACCGGCGCCACGTGCAACACGATCCTCCAGACGATGGTGGACGAGGAGAAGCGAAGCCGCGTGATGAGCTACTACACGATGTTCTTCATCGGCGTGGCGCCCATCGGACACTACACCCAGGGCTGGCTCGCGGAGCACATCGGCGCTCCGGCCACCTTCATTGCGGGCGGCGCCATGTCGCTCGTGACGGGCCTCGTGTTCGCTTCGCAGCTGAAGTCGTTCCGGTCGCACCTGCGACTGGTCTACGTGAGCCGGGGTATCATCCCCGCGACCGAGAACACTCGGCTGGGGAATCCATGACGACGCTCGCCGGCAAGACCCTCTTCATCACAGGCGCTTCCCGGGGCATAGGGCGCGAGATCGCGCTTCGCGCGGCGAAGGACGGCGCACGGGTCGCGATCGCCGCGAAGACCGCGGAGCCCCACCCGAAGCTCTCCGGCACCATCCATTCCGTCGCGAAGGAGGTCGAGGCGGCCGGCGGGAAGGCGCTCGCGATCCAGCTGGATGTCCGCGACGACGACGCCATCGCGCGCGCCGTGGGCGAGGCCGCGCAGGCCTTCGGCGGGATCGACATCCTCGTGAACAACGCGAGCGCGATCAGCCTCACGCC
Organism: Usitatibacter sp.; assembly: GCA_036266535.1. Classification (GTDB taxonomy): domain Bacteria; phylum Pseudomonadota; class Gammaproteobacteria; order Burkholderiales; family Usitatibacteraceae; genus Usitatibacter. The sequence goes on from DATAMY010000080.1 coordinate 7,733, forward strand.
CACGCTCGCCACGCCAGCGAAGCGCTTCGACCTCATGATGACGGTGAACGCGCGCGCGACCTTCCTCTGCTCGCAGGCGTGCATCCCGTGGCTGAAGAAATCCGCGAACGCGCACATCCTCAACCTCTCGCCGCCGCTCAACATGCAGCCGCGCTGGTTCGCGGGCCACGTGGCCTACACGATGTCCAAATACGGGATGAGCATGTGCACGCTGGGGATGGCGGAGGAGCTTCGCCAGGATGGCATCGCGGTGAATTCCCTCTGGCCGCGCACGACGATCGCGACCGCCGCGGTGGAGGTGCATTTCCCGGAAGCGATCCTCAAGGCGAGCCGCAATGCCGCGATCATGGCGGACGCCGCGCACCTGATCCTCACCTCGGACGCGCGCGGCCACACGGGCCATTTCTACATCGACGAGGAAGTGCTCCGCCGCTCCGGCGTCACCGACTTCGACCGCTACGCCATCACACCCGGCACCGCGCTCTTCCAGGACCTGTTCGTGGATTGACGCTGGGTTCCCGCCTTCGCGGGAATGACGGATCTAGCGCTTCTTCATGAAGAACGTGAACTCGGGGCCGGGCGAGTGGGAGAGGAGCTCGTTGCCCGTCTGCTTGCAGAAGGCCTCGAAGTCCTTCACGGAGCCCGGATCGGTCGCGACGACCTTGAGCACCTGGCCGCTGGTGAGATCGCCCAGCGCCTTCTTGGCCCTCAGGATGGGAAGCGGGCAGTTGAGCCCGCGCACGTCGAGCTCGCGGTCGAAAGTGGTGGTGTTCATGTCGGATTTCCTTCGAAGCCGAAAAGTCTAGCACGCGATCCCGCGCGCCTCGAAGCCGCGCGGGAATCGGGTGCCACCCTCAAGCGGCGGTCCAGGTGCCCGACTTGCCGCCGCGCTTCTCGAGGAGCCGGATCGCCTCCATCGTCATGCCGCGATCGACCGCCTTGCACATGTCGTAGATGGTGAGGAGGCCCACCTGCACCGCGGTGAGGGCCTCCATCTCCACGCCGGTGCGGGCGGTGCACTCGACCGTGGCACGGCACTCCACCGCGCCCGCCGCGGCGTCGATCTCGAAGTCGACCGCGATGGACGTGAGCGGAACAGGGTGGCAAAGGGGGATCAGCTCGGAGGTCCGCTTCGCGGCCATGATGGCGGCCACGCGCGCGACGCCCAGCACGTCGCCCTTCCGGGCGGTCCCGGAGCGCACGAGCTCGAGCGTCGCGGGAAGCATGCGGATGCGGCCTCCCGCCACGGCGACGCGGTGCGTCTCGGCCTTCGCGGCCACGTCAACCATGCGGGCGGCGCCGCGTTCATCGAAGTGCGTGAGCTTTTCCGGCATATTTTTCCGTCATAATGGTGGAGTCCATGCCCGTGAGCCGTCCGGGTCCGGCCCCATGGTAGCAGCAAGCTTGAGGCCTCCTCGCCGAGTGAAATCCCGCGCCCTCATCACCGCCCTCCTTTTCGCGTCGCACGCGACCCTCGCCTTCCCGCAGGGGCTGCCGGACCTGGGCGACGCCTCCTCCGCCACCCTCTCGGAGGCGCAGGAAAAGACGATCGGCAATCGCATCATGCGGGACGTGCGCACCGACGTCGACTACATCGACGACCCCGAGATCGCGGACTACATCAACGCCTTGGGCCATCGCCTCCTCGCCGCGGCGGAGGGTCCCCACCAGGACATCGACTACTTCGTGGTCCGCGACGACACGATCAACGCCTTCGCCCTCCCCGGCGGCCACGTGGGCGTCCAGAGCGGCTTGATCCTCCTCACCCAGAACGAGTCGGAGCTCGCGGGCGTTCTCGGCCACGAGACCGGCCACATCCTGCAGCACCACCAGGCGCGCATGCTGCACGGCCAGCGCGGCGTGCAGTTCGCATCCCTCGCGGCGCTCGCCCTCGCCGTGCTCGCCGCGCGCGGCGGCGGCAGCCAGAGCGGCCAGGTGACGGAAGCGGCGGTCGCGGGCGCCGGCGCGATGCAGCTCCAGAGCCAGCTCGACTACACGCGCGAGCACGAGCGCGAGGCGGACCGCGTGGGCTTGAGGCTCCTCGAGCGCGCGGGCTTCGCGCCGCGGGCGATGGTCACCTTCTTCGAGCGGCTCCTCCGCGCGAACCGCCTGAACGAGCTGAAGGGCGCGCCGGCGTACCTGCGCACGCACCCGCTCACGACGGAGCGGATCGCGGACATGCAGGATCGCGTCGAGAGCATGCCGCCGCGCCTCGTCGCGGACTCCTTCGAATACCGGATCGCCCGCGCGAAGCTTCGCGTCGCGGCCGCGGGGTCGCCCACCGATGCCGTGAACCTCTTCCGCTCGATGCTCTCGGACGCGACCGTCGTCCGCCCGCGCGAGGAGGTCTACGGCCTCGCCCTCGCGCAGCGCCGCGCACGCGACTTCGAGGGCGCGTGGAAGACGCTGGCACCCCTGCGCGAGAACGGCAGCACGCATCCGGCATTCGAGCTCCTCGCGGGCCAGCTCAAGTCGGACATGGGCCGCGGAGAGGAGGCGCTCGCGATCTACGCCACGGCGCTCCAGTCGCGGCCGGACTACCGCGCCCTCGTCTACGCGAACCTGGACCTCCTGCAGCAGCTCGGACGCACGCAGCAGGTCCTCGCGGACGTGGACAGGCGGCTTCGCGCCGCGCCGGACGACGCGAGGCTCTACGAGATCCAGGCCCGGGCCTACGAGTCCGTGGGCAACCGCGCCGCGCAGCACCGCAGCCAGGCGGAGGCGCAGTACCGCCGCGGGAACCTCGCCGCCGCGGTGGACCAGCTCGAGATCGCGGTGAAGACGAAGGACGGCAACTTCTACGACCTTTCCAGCGCCGAGGCGAGGCTGCGCGAGATGCGCGCGCTCCTCGAGAACGAACGCGCCGCGGAAAAGGCGCTGAAGATCAGCTGATGCGCGGCGCCGCGCTCGCCGCGCTCCTCCTCCTCGCGACGGCCGCCGCCCGCGCGCAATCGGCCTCGGGGCTCGAGCTCTTCACGAGCCCCGCCAAGGGCTACTGCATCGCGTGCCACCAGGTGCCGCAGGGCGCGGGCCCCGCCACGCGCTCGGATCTCGGCCCGCGCCTCGAGGGAACGCGCATGCGCGAGCTGGGGCGGGCACGGCTCCGCGCCCTCCTCGCCGACCCCATGGCCGCGAACCCGGACACCGTGATGCCGCCCTTCGGCCGCCACCGGATCCTCTCTGCCGCGGAGATCGATCGCGTCGTCGACTATCTCGACGCGCTGCCCTCTTCAGGCGCCCCTGCGCCCGATCCGGAGCCGCCCGCGCGCGCGGAAGACGAAGGGGAGGACGCGAAGGCCGTGATCGCGCGCGGCGCCACGCTCTGGAAGCGCCGGTTCAAGGACGGGAAGTCGCTCGCCGGCTGCTTCCCCAACGGCGGGCGGCGCGTGGCCGCGGCCTACCCGCAGTACCACCCGCGCCTGAAGCTCGTGTTCACGCTCGAGATGGCGGTGAACCAGTGCCTGAAGGCCCACCACGAGCCGCTCCTCGACTACACGGATCCCGCGACCATGGGCGCCATCACCGCGTACGTTCGAAGCCTGGCGGAGGGCTCCCGCATCGCGGTCCGCGTCCCCGCTGCCGCGCAGCCGCATTTCGAGCAGGGCCGCCGGCTCTATTTCTCGCGGCTGGGCCAGCGCAACTTCGCGTGCGCCTCGTGCCACATGCGCGGCGCGGGCAAGCGCTACGCGGACGTGCCGCTTTCGCCCGCCGCGGGCCAAGCCACTTCCTGGCCGTACATCCGCGGCGGCGAGGCGGTGACGCTGCAGGCGCAGGTCCGGCAATGCCTCGAGCGCATGGGCGCGGCACCCTTCCCCGCGGGCTCGGAGGAGCTGAACGACCTCGAGTATTTCCTCACGTCGCTCTCGAACGGCCTCGCGATCCGCGCGAACGCCTCGCGAGCGCGCTGAAAGCGGCGCTCAGCGCGCGGGCAGCCGGCAGTCCGGCCCGTCCGGGCGCCGCGCGCCCGGCGGCAGGTTCGCGAGGTCGTACAGGTAGCGGACCGCGATCGGGAGCTTCTCCGGCGTGAGCCACTCGTGCGAGCCGAGGGCGAAGAGGCGGTTCGCCTCCGCGAGGCGTCCCTGGCAGACGAGCCCCAGCGCTGCGACCTGGAACGCATACTCGGTCCCCGCGTCCCGCTGCCCGCGCGAGGCGTCGAGCACCTCCACGCCGAGGCGGGTCATGCCGGCCGCATCGCGCGCGGCGACCGCCGCGAAGAGTTCCAGCCAGCGCCGCTCGGCGGGCGCCAGCCGCCGGCCGCACGAGGAGCCCTCGAGCGCGGCCCAAAGCTGCGACGCGCTCTTCCGGTCGAGGTGCGGGTTCACCACCTCCGCGAGCGCGATCATCGACGGCAGCAGGCGTGCGAAATGCAGCTCGGCCGGGCAGTCCCGGGCCCAGAGGGAGATGAGCCGCGCCCCGTGCTCGCGCGAGTCGGCGCGGGGCGGCGGCCCCGGGGGAACGAATGCCGGGTCCATCACGGCTTCGCGGAAGTCCCATGCATCGACCGCCGCGCGTTCCGGCACCGTCGCGGGGATCGAGTCCACGGGATGGTCGGCGGGCTGGAACGTCCCGTCGAGCATCTCGAGGAGCGGCATCGACGAGGCCTGCATGTCCAGGAGCTCGGTCACGAACTGCTGGGTGAATCGCGTGCGCGAGGCGCGCTGCTCGACGAGCGGGCGGTAGTCCGAGTTGGCCGGGGCACCGATCGGCCGGAAGAGCGCGAGGATCGATGCCGAGGAGCCGAACGAGCGCCGCCCGAGCACCGCGGGGTCCCCGAGCTTCAGCCGCTCGACCACCGGCCGCATGTCCGGCCACGCCAGCACGGAGAGGTCGGGTTTGCCGGGCGCGCCGCCCTTGCGTGCGATGAGGACGAGGTCGTGCTCGTTCGAGGAGTACACCACGAACTGCGGAAAGGTGTGCGACACCGCGGCGAGGATGGAGGCGAGCGTGACCGCATCCATCTCGTAGGTGTGCAGCCACTGCGAGAGCACTCCGCCTTCGTTGAGCGACTGCGAAAGCCGGGCGTAGAACTCCTCGGTGAAGAGCGACGCCACGCCGCTCACCCAAGGGTTCGAGGGCTCGGAGACGATGATGTCGTAGCGCTGGCGGCCGCGCGCGAAGTACGACTTCGCGTCGTCGATCACGATGCGGCCGCGCGGATCGTCGAACGCGCGCTTCACCACCGGCAGGAAATTGCGGGCGCCCTGGACGATCGCGGGCTCGATCTCGATCGTGTCCACGCGGCGGATGTTGGGCGAGCGCAGCATCACATCGGTCGACATGCCCGATCCCAGGCCGATCACCGCCGCGGTCGTCGCATCCGGCCGGTGCGCGAGCGGCATGATCGCGAGGAGCGCCATCGTCATCTCGTCCTGGGTCGGCCGCTTCGCCGGGTCCATGGAGATCGCGGCGTCGCTCTTGCCGTTGGTGCGGATGGAGCGCACCTCGCCGTCCGCGAGCACGTCGACGGTCGCGGTCTTTCCGTCCTCGTGGAAGACGATGCGGGTGTCCCGGCCCAGGTGAGCGATGCCGGTCCGGAAGACGCCGGAGGCCGAGCGCCCGAGGTCGATCGGGACGCAGCAGGCGAAGAAGGCGAGCGCGGCGAGCCCGGCGGGAACGGGCGCGACCTGCGGCCACTGCGGGCGAAGCCCGCCCGAGCGCCACGCGATGAGCGCCGCGCCGAGCAAGACATCCACGGCCGCGCCCACGAGGAGCGCCCCGCGCACGCCCAGCCACGTCATGAGGACGTGCACGGCCACGATCACGCCCAGGATCGACCCCGCCGTGTTCGCCGAATAGACCCATCCGATCGCGCGCTCGCCGGAGCTCGAGCGCAGGAGCCGATAGGTGATGATCGGAAGCGTCATGCCGGCGCAGAAGGTGGCGGGCAGCATGACGAGGAGCGAGATCGCGACCGAGCCCAGGTTGAAGAGGAGGAAACCGCCGTTGTTCCGCGAGACCGAGGCCAAGAGCCAGGCCATGAAGTCGAAGGAGGCGTTGTACAAGGGAAGGGTCGCCGCCGCGGCGACTCCCATCACGATCTGCACGATCCCCAGGAGGCGCACGGGATCGTGGACCGCGTCGATCCGCTCCCGGATCCACACCCCGCCGAGTGCCAGCCCGAGGATGAAGCTCGCGAGCATGAGCTCGAAGGAATAGGTCGAGGCGCCGAGCACGAGGCTCAGCATCCGGATCCACACGATCTCGTAGATGAAGGAGGAAAGGCCGGTGAGGAGCGCGGTGGCGAGGAGGAGCCGCAGGAGCCGCCCGTCCGCGGCGGGCGCGCCGGGCGCGGGCACGATGGGCGGGACGGCGAACGCGGGCGGCGTCGCGCGCGCGAGCGCGAGGGCCGCGAGCGCGACTGCGATGTTCACGGCGCCCGCGAGGCGCAACGTGCCGGGAAGCCCCAACGCGGGGATCAGCACGAAGATCGAGGCGATCACCCCGATCACCGCGCCGAAGCTGTTGAGGAAGTAGAGCATCGAGATGTGCCGGCCGGGAAGCCGCGGGTCCATCCGGAGGACCGCCGAGCTCACGAGCGGGAAGGTCGCCCCGATGAGGATCGACTGCGGCGCGAGGAGGAGCGCCGAGAGCGCCCATTGCGCCGCGCACATCGAGCGCTCCGGCGCGCAGGCGGCCGGGAGGAGAACGTCGTAGCCCCACCCCGTGGCCGCGACGAACACCGGGTGGAAGACGAGCGCGAGGAGCCCCACCGCGAGCTCCACGATCGCGTAGGCGCGCAGCGGATTGGCGAGCCGGCCGCCCACGTGGCTCGCACCCCACGCGCCCGCCGCGAGCCCGCCGATGAAGACCACGAGGACGAGCGTCTGCGCGTAGGCGGAGTGTCCGAGGAAGAGCTTGAGGTAGTGCGTCCAGACCGACTCGTAGATGAGCCCGCCGAAGCCGGACACCATGAAGAGGCAGAAGACCGCCTGCAGGCGCCGGCTCATGCCGCGCCGCTCAGTATTCCCACGGCTTCAATCCCAGGGTGCCCAGGTAGTCCCCGTTCGAGCTGTCGACGATCACCGTGAGGTCCTGCTTTCCCGCGCGCATCGGGAGGAATCCCAGCCGCGATTCCGGAAGCCCGAAGCGCGCGGGCAGCGCCGCGATGTCCGCCGCGCGGCCCGGGTTGTAGTCGTTGAGCTTCGCGATCGGCCGCGCGTGGGAGATGACCTGCGAGCGGGCCTCGTCGTAGGGAATGTAGTAGCGCGGATAGGACTGCACGTCGACGCCGCCCGCGGCGCTCAACGCGAGCTTGAGCTGCTCGCCGGGATCGGTCGGCAGGCGAGCGGCCGCGAGCCGCGGACCGGTGATGGAAAGCGCGTCGAATGGCGGCTTGGCCCTCGCGCGCTCGGTGTCGTCCAGCTGGTTCGCGCGGACGAGCTCGTAGCGGTCCTTCACGTACACGGTCCATGCGGGCCGCGCCTCGAAGAGCACGTAGGTGCCGTAGGCGAGCGCCGCGAGCTGGACCACCCCGATGATCGCGAGGTCGAGCTTGAGCCAGCGCTTGCGGGGATCGAAGATGATGAGCGTCACGAGCGGACCCACGGTCACGTCGACGCCGGCGATGACCAGGAAGAGGTCCCGCCCGCCGGCCGCGTCGAACATCGCGCCGGGATACCACACGAAATACGCGACGGCGAAGAGGGTGGTCGCCACGAGCGCGCTCAGCGCGAGGTGGATGGGGGCCGCGCGCCAGCGGTTTCTCACCACGACTGCGATTCCTCCTTCAAATGCGTTTCGCCAATGGAACGGGCCGCTCGCGCGGCCCGTTCCCCTGCAACTTGCTGCGACTGCTTAGCGGCAGGTCGCCGGCAGGTACTTGGTGATGATGGTCGTCGTGGCCGGGTTCTGGGCGCTGGAGGCGCAATACCAGCCCTGGATCGGGGGCGCCGCGGCAGCA
>DATAMY010000081.1:0-33828 GCA_036266535.1 Usitatibacter sp.
GGTTTCGCTCGTGCCCGTGAGTGTCCGCCACGTGATCGGCGAGGACGGCATCACCACCATCACGGTGGGATCGCCGGGGGACACGCTTCCGCCCGGCGGTCCGCTCCTCGATACCCAGGGCCAAGTTCTGGGCGTGGGCGAGGGCGCGGGACGCTTCCGCCCCGTGCCCCGCGCCTGGCTGGCCGAGATGAGCCTCCCGCCGCCCGAGGCTCCGCCGCAGGCCGCGGAGCCTCGGGCGAAACCCGGGGAGAAGGCGCCCATCGTGCTCGACGCGGAAAAGACCGCGCACGAGCGCGCCGAGCAGCTCAAGCACCTCGACAACCTCAAGTGAAGTACAAGGACTATTACGCAACCCTCGGCGTGGCGCGCAGCGCGGGCGCGGACGAGATCAAGAAGGCGTACCGGAAGCTCGCGCAGAAATACCATCCGGACGTCACGAAGGATCCCGAGGGCGAGGCGAAATTCAAGGAGATCGCCGAGGCGTACCAGACGCTCAAGGACCCGGAGAAGCGCGCGGCCTACGACCAGCTCGGGACCGCCCATCGGCCGGGCGAGGATTTCCGGCCCCCGCCGGACTGGGAGAAGCAGTTCCGCGAGCGCCACGCGGGCGGGCCGGGCGGCGGATTCTCTTTCGACGACGTCGACCTCTCGGATCTCTTCGAGGGCCTCGCGCGCGGGCGCCGGGGCGGCCGCGGCGGCGCCCCGATGGCGATGCCGGGGGAGGACTTCGAGGTGACGGTCCACCTCACGCTCGAGGAGGCCTTCCGCGGGACCCAGGTCGACCTCCAGCTCGGCATGCCGGAGCTCGACCCGCAAGGCGTCGTGCGCCACGTGCCGAAGACGATCAAGGCGCGGATCCCGAAGGGCGCCACGGACGGGCAGCGCCTGAGGCTGCGCGGCCAGGGCGGCAAGGGGCTGAACGGCGGGCGCGATGGCGACCTCTATCTCAACATCGTCCTCCACCCCCATTCGCTCTTCCGGCCGGACGGGCACGACCTCTACCTCGACCTGCCGCTCGCGCCCTGGGAGGCGGCCCTCGGCGCGACGATCCAGGTGCCCACCCTTTCCGGCGCCGTGAACCTCAAGATCCCGCCCGGGACCGCGGCCGGGCGGAAGCTGCGGCTCGCGAAGAAGGGCCTCCCCAAGCCGGGCGGCGGGGAGGGCGACCTCTATGCGATCGTGCAGATCGTGAACCCCACCGTGCTGGGCGAGCGCGAACGCGAGCTCTTCGGCGAGCTCGCGGCGGCGTCGCGCTTCGATCCGCGCGGCCATTTCTCCGGAGGATCCCATGGCTCCACATGACGAGGTGGCGTGGCTGCACGCCGAGGCCGAGATCACGTTGGTCGAGCTCGCCCAGGCTTCGGGCCTCCCCGAGGAGGTCGTGCACGAGCTGGTCGAATACGGGGTGCTCGAGCCCGCGGGGGAGGCGGGTCCGCAATGGTGCTTCCGTGCTGAGTGCGTGACGCGGGTGCGCACGGCGGCCCGGCTTCGCAACGACCTCGAGCTCGAGACGCCGGCGCTGGCGCTCGTGCTCTCCTTCCTCGAGCGGATCCAGCGGCTGGAGGCGCAGGTGCGGCATCTCCACGCGCAGGTGGCACCTCCGCGACGCTAGGCGGCCTCCCGGATCACTTTCCGGCCGGCAGCCGGAAGCCCTCGCACGGGTCCGCCCGGGACGCGGCCGGCGTGAACCATACGTAATCGAAGCACCCCGGCGCGGTCTCCGGATAGTCCTCCGGCCGCGCCGCCTCCGGGCGCGTCTCGACGATGCCCACGCTCGCGACGCGCTCGGCGCCCGAGCGCGCGGCGAGGTAGAGCGGCACCGCGATGTCCGCCCTCGCATGCCCGCGGCCGAGGATCGCGACCACGCCGTCGCCTTCGCGCGCGAGGAGGCGGTCCGCCATCGCCGCGTCGCGCGCGCGTTGCGCGAGCACGAGCTTGTCGACGATCGGGCTGTCCTCGCCGCAATGCCCCTCGACGATCTCCCGCCGCAGGCGCGCATTCCGCAGCGCGTTCCACGGCGCTTCGAGCGCGAGCCGTGCCTCCTCGCCCGGGCCCAGGGCGGCGAATCCCTCGGCCACGATCCGGCGTGCGCGCTCGCGCGACAACCCGATCGCCACGATCGGAAGGCGGGCCTCCAGCGCGAAGGCCGCGATCGGCTCGTAGAGCGCCCAGCGCCAGCCCGGGCTCACGTGCCCGGCGGCTGCGATCGCGGCCGCCGTCGTGCCGCGCGCGACCGCCGCGTCGACGCTTTCCTGCCATTCCGCATCGATCTGCTCGAAGGCGACCGCGGGCCGCCGCCCCGCCGCGACCGCCGCGTGGAGGAGCCGAAGCTGGATCGCGTGGTGCCGCGGGTTGTCGTGCGTCTCGCCGAGGAGCGCGATGTCCGCTTGCGCGACGGCGCGCGCTACCTCGCCCGGCGCGGCGAATCGGAGGTGCGCGCTGTCCCAGGCGAATCCCGCGGGCGGCGCATCGAAGATCGTGAGGGACGACGGCGCGCAGCCGGTGAGCGCGGAGCCGCACGCGAGCGCGAGGAACCCGCGGCGCCTCACGCCCGGGACGGCCGGACGAGCGCCGCGCGCCCCGCGAAGCGGGCGCCGCCGCCGAGCGCTTCCTCGATCCGCAGCACCTCGTTCCACTTCGCCATGCGCTCGGAACGCGCGAACGAGCCGACCTTGAGCTGGCCCGCGTCCCAGCCCACGGCGAGGTGGGCGATCGTCACGTCCTCCGTCTCCCCGGAGCGGGCGGACACGATCGTGCTCCAGCCGGCGGCGCGCGCGGCCTCGAGCGCGTCGAGCGCCCCCGTGAGCGTGCCCGCCTGGTTCGGCTTCACGAGGAGCGCGTTGCAGGCGCCCGCGGCGGCGGCGGAGGCGACGCGGCGCGCGCTCGTCACGAGGAAATCGTCGCCCACGACCTGCACGCGCGCGCCGGCCGCGGCGGTGAAGCGCGCCATCGCGCGCGCGTCGTCTTCGGCGAGGGGGTCCTCGATGGAGGCGATCGGATAGCGCTCGAGCCAGCGCAGCCACAGCTCGCAGAGGCCGTCGCTGTCGAGCTCGCGCTCCTCCAGCGCCAGCCGGTAGCGCCCGTTCGCCCCGAATTCGGAGGCCGCGATGTCGAGCGAGATCGCCACGTCGTCGCCGGGCACGAAGCCCGCGCGCTCGATCGCGCGAACCAGCATGTCGAGCGCTTCCTCGTTCGCGTCGAAGGCGGGCCACCAGCCGCCCTCGTCCGCGACGCCCGCGAGCTTTCCGGCCTCGGCCATGAGCGCGCCCGCCGCCCGGTAGACCTCGGCCGTCATGGCGAGCGCCTCGTCGAAGCTCCCCGCCCCGAGCGGCATCACCATGAAGTCCTGCACGTCCACGCGCCGGCCCGCGTGCGCGCCGCCGCCGAAGACCTGGATCTCCGGCATCGGAAGCCGAACGGGGCGGCCGCGCGCGAGCCAGGCATGGAGCGGCATCCCCTGGGCGTTCGCGGCCGCGTTCGCCACCGCCATCGAGGCCGCGATCGCCGCGTTGCCGCCGAGGCGCGAGAAATTGGGCGTGCCGTCCAGGGCCGCGAGCGCCGTGTCGACGGCGCGCTGGTCCATCCCATCCCGGCCGGCGAGCGCACGCGCGATCTCGCCGTTCACGTTCGCCACCGCGGCATCGACGCCCGCGCCGCCGAAGCGCACGCCGCCGTCGCGCAGGTCGACCGCTTCCTGCGTGCCGCGCGAAGCGCCGGCGGGCGCGATCGCGCGTCCGACGGCACCGCCGGCGAGCCGCACCTCCGCCTCCACGGTCGGGCGCCCGCGGGAATCCCACACGCGCCGGCCGCGCACCGAGGCGATCGTCGCGCTCATCGGACGAGCTCCGCGGCCCAGGCGTCGCGCACGTCGCCGAGCCTCGCGGGGGGTGCGGCGAGGAGCGACCGTGCGACGCGGCGCACGCGATCCTTTTCCGTGGCGCCCGTCAGGTACTCGACGGGCGACTTTCCGTCGACGCGCCCGAGGAAGAGGCCGGGGAGGAGCCGCGCGGCGCGCGCCTCGATCTCGGCGACCGGCTCCCACGCGACGCCGCCCAGGTACGCGGCGCGCAGGGCGTCGAAGGAGGCGAGGTAGCGCTCGCGCCCGGCGGGCCGCCAGAGGCATTTCAGGAGCAGGTGGTTCAGGCAGAAGGCGAGGTCGAAGGCGGGATCTCCGTACCACGCGCATTCCGCGTCGAGGAGGACAGGGCCGTCCGGCCCCGCGAGGATGTTCTTGGGGCTCACGTCGCCGTGCACCAGCGCGCGCCGCGTCCCGGCCGTGGTCCTCGCGAGCGCCTCGAGCGCTCCCGCGCGGTCCGGGTGCGCCCGCGCGGTCGCGAGGAGGTAGGGCTCGATGCGGATCGCGTGGAAGATCGCGTCGGTCCGGAACGCCTCCTCGATCTCCGCGCGTCCCGCGGTCGCGGCATGCACGTGCGCGAGCCGGCGCCCGACCTCCGCGGCGAAGGCCGCGTCGATCCGGCCGTCGCGAAGCTCCGCCTTCCAGACCGGGTGGCGCGCGGGATCGAGATACTCCATCGCGAAGGCGGCCGCCTCGGCGTCGTCGCCCAGGATGCGCGGGACGAGCGCGGGCTCGATCGCGCGGGCGGCGCGCATCCACGCGACCTCGTAGCGATTGCGCTCGACGGGCGCCTTCCATTCGGCGCTCACCTTGAGCCGCGGGAGCGCGCGCTTCACGCACACGGGACCGGCCGCGAGCTCCACGCGGTAGATCTCGGACGAGACCCCGCCCGCGAGTGCCACGAACGCGGGGCGCTCGTGGGCGCCGATGAGGCCCATGCGCCTGAGCGGCGGGAGGAGGCTATCCATCGGTCCCAATGTAATGCATCCGGCGTGTAAGCTTTGATTTTCGCAAGGCGGGAGGAAAGCGCGGCATGAATCCGTTTCGCATCGCAGTGGTGGTGGTCCTTCTCGCGGCGGCCGGCTTCGCCGTGTACTACTTCGGTCCCTGGAGCCGCCAGCCCGTGCTCCCGCCCGCGCCGCGCGCGGAAGCGCCGCCGGCCCCTCCCGTCCCCGCCGCGCCGCAGGGCCCGCAGCATCCCATCGAGACCGCGGAGGCGCCGCAGCCGCTCCCCACGGTGAAGGAGAGCGATCCCGCGATGCGCGATGCGCTCACGGGTCTCGTCGGCGCGGACGCGTTCCAGCGCTTCTTCGAGCCGGAGGACATCCTCCACCGCATCGTCGCCACGATCGACAACCTCCCGCGCAAGAGCTACGCCTCGCGCCTCGACCCGGTGAAGACGCCCCCCGGCGCTTTCGCGACCGCCGGCACGGACGACATGCTCGCGATCGCCCCGGCGAACGCGTCGCGCTACACGCCTTACGTGCGCGCGCTCGAGGCGGTGGACACCGGCAAGCTCGTGGCGGCGTACGTGCATTTCTATCCGCTCTTCCAGAAGGCGTACGTGGACCTGGGCTACCCGAACGGCTACTTCAACGATCGGCTCGTGGAAGTGATCGACGATCTCCTCGCCGCGCCCGACGTGCAGGGTCCCGTCCGGCTGGTCGTCCCCCACGTGCTCTACGAATACGCCGATCCGGACCTCCAGTCGCGCTCCGCCGGCCAGAAGGTGCTCCTCCGCATGGGCCGCGAGAACGCCGCGAAGGTGAAGGCGAAGCTGCGCGAGATCCGGACGCGCGTCGCGAAGGCGAAGCCGTAGCTCCCACGCGCCGTACAGGGCGCGGCGTCCTTTATTCCCTCGCGGAAAATATAACGGTTCCGCAGGCGCGAATGTGCGCCTGCGTACAGACCCGTCTCCGGCCGCGCGCTCACTGTTCGCCTGCACATGGTGAGGGCCGCGCAAGATCGGATGCGGATCGCGATGTCGCAGCCGAAGCGCGAATAGATGCACGGCTGGCGACGTCCGTTCCCGGAACGCGCGGCTCGCACGCTCCATCCAATGCGCGCCTTCGCCAACCGGAGAACGAACAATGGCAACTATCGCCCGCTGGGCCCGCTTCGTCGCGGGAATGATCGCGTTCGCGGCCCTCGCCGCATGCAGCCACGGCTCGCGGTCCGACGACGATCTCACGCAGGATCCGGCCACGGTCGAGAAGGGAAAGCAGATCTTCCGCTTCGAGAGCTTCGGCGACGAGACGTTCTGGACCGACACGCTGCACATGAACCAGGTCGTCATGAGCGCCGTCGATCCCACCACCGCGCTCTCCGTGGGCCTCAAGGTGGATTCCGACGCGCTGCCGCCCGCGGTGGTGCAGGGCATCCAGAACGGGACGATCAGCCTCACCAGCCCGGACACGACGGTCGCGCTCCTGAAACTCAATGCCGTCGTGGGCCTCAAGGGCACCGTCGAGCCGATCAACGGCAAGGACACGCTCACGCACCTGGGCACCACTTGCGCGCTCTGCCACTCGACCGTGGACAACTCCTTCGCGCCCGGCATCGGCAAGCGCCTGGACGGCTGGCCGAACCACGACCTGAACCCCGGCGCCATCATCGCGCTCTCGCCGGTCCTTTCCGCCGCGCAGAAGGCCGTGTACAACTCGTGGGGCAAGGGCAAGTACGACCCGCGCTTCAACCTGGACGGCAAGAACGGTCCGCAGGTGATTCCGCCCGCCTACGGCCTCGCCGGCATCCACAAGATCACGGTGACGGGCGACGGCGACGACATCGCGTACTGGAACCGCTACGTCGCGGTCACGCAGATGGGCGGCCATGGCTCGTTCTCCGAGCCGCGCACCGGCGTGAACGTGGTGAACGGCCCGGACGACCAGGTGAGCGACAAGCTGCCGGCGCTGCAGGCCTACCAGCTCACGCTCGCCGCGCCCACGCCGCCCGCGGGAAGCTTCGACCCGGCCGCCGCCGCGCGCGGGAAGGCGCTCTTCAACGGCCAGGCGAGATGCGCGACCTGCCACAGCGGCGACAACTTCACCGATGCCAACGACCGGCTCCATTCGCCGACGGAGGTGGTGAGCGAGCCGGAGCCCAACGGCGCCCCGAGCTACGCCTCGCGGAGCGCCACGAAGCTCTACCGGACGGCGCCCCTGAAGGGCCTCTGGCAGCACGCGCCGTATTTCCACAACGGCTCGGCCGCGACGCTCGAGGACGTCGTGAAGACGTACAACACCCGGGATTCGCTCGGCCTTTCGAGCACGGACATCGCGGACCTCGTGCAGTACCTGAAGTCGCTGTAAGCCGCGCGGGGCCTTTCCCGATAGGCCGGATGGGGGAGGCCGCGCGCGTCCGCGTGCCGTGATCGCTGTCCATCATCGGATGGATGGACAGTCTCATCATCGCCGCGGCGCTTCTCGCGGCCCACGTTGCGCTGGGCCCATTGCCGGTCGCGGACACGCCGGCCGGGGACGGCTCGCCGGACGGGGCGCCGCGCCAGGTGGGATATGCGCGCACGGTCGAGGAGCTCCAGACCGCGCAAGGCGTGAAGCGGCAGCTCCAGTGGGCGCGCCTGCCGGAAGGCGGTGCGGTCGCGGCCGTGAGCGTGACCTCGCCCGGCGCCGCGGCCGTTCGCGCCGCGCTCCGCGTGGGCGACCTTCCCCCGACCGCGACGCTGCGCTTCTCCGCGCCCGGCGATGCCGCGGCGCGCGAAGTGGCGGCGGAGGTGCTCCTCGCCGCGCTCCAGCGCAATCTCGATGCCGGGGAGACCGGCGCCGCGGCGCGCACGTACTGGTCGCCGATCGTCGCGGGCGACACGATCGTGATCGAGGTGGAGCTTCCGCCGGGGGCCGATCCGCAGGACGTCGCGTTCACGACGCCGCTCGTCTCGCACCTCACCGCGGCACCGGGCGAGGGGGGCGATTCCTCCGGGGCGGAGGCCATCTTCACGACGGACGGCTCGAGCTTCGCATGCCCCGGCGTCCTCGTGGGCGGCGCGCGCGACGGGAGCCGCTACTTCCTCACGCGCGAGCGCTGCGTCTCCACGCAGGCGGCGGCCTCGACCGTGCAGGCGTTCTGGACGGGCGCGCAATCGGGCGTCGGCGCCTCGCTCCTCTACGCGTCGATCGACACCGACACCGCCTTCCTGCTGCTCGACACGCCGCCCCCGCACGCGGCCGAGCTCGTGCGCGCCTCGCCCGCAGGCACCGATCCGGCGCTCGAGCAATGGCTGGGGAGCGCCGCCTCGAAGGGCGCGATCGTTCCCGCGTCGACCTTCAGCCCCTCTTAAGCCTTCGCGCGTAGCGTGGGAGCCGGTGAAGCACGCCGCGAATCGCTCCATGCATCCGTTCCAAGGCCGCCGGATCCTCATCGCCAGCACCCTGCTCGGCGGGTCGACGCTGCGGCGTATCCTTGAGCCGCTGGGAGTGGAGACGGTGTGCGCCGTCACCCGCGAGGAGGCGCTCGACCGCGTCGGCGAAGGCGTCGACCTCGTGGTTTGCAGCCTGAGGTTCGACGAATCGCGGATGCTGGATCTCGTCGCGGAGGTCGCGGCGCTTCGGCCGGACCTGCCGTTCGTCTGCTGCCGCGTGGTGGATTCGGACCTGCCGCAGGCGTCGCTCCGCGCGGCGTTCACAGCTGCCGGCCACCTGGGCGCGGTGGCCGTGATCGATTTTCCGGAGCTTGCGCGTTCCGAGGGCACGGGGCTCGCGGAGCGCGACGTCCGCGAGAGCGTCGCGATCCACCTTTACGGCGCGCCGCACGCGTCCATGTCGTAGCGGCTCCAGAGGCTCGTGAGGAGCTCGGCGATCACGAGGTGGCAGCCGTGCGGGCATTCGCCGGAGGTCCCGAATCGCCAGTTCGCCGACACCGGCAATCGGTCCCGGGCCATCTTCGTGCGCGTCGATCCGGCTTTCTAGGGGAATCCACGCTACGCCGCGCCGCACACGGCCGCCACCGAATATTCGGCATTTCGGCCCTTCGCCGGCGGGGTCTGGCCCTCTCGGGGCCTTTGCCCGTATTCTTGCGCGTAAGGATTTCCGGGGCCCGTGCTTGAGCAAGCTTTACGACCAGCTGAAGAAGGCCGCGCGCGAGCGGCGCGCGCTCGAGGAATCGCGCGCGCGAGACGCGGGCGCGCCGAGCCTTCTCGAGCGCAGCCTCGCCGCGCAGAAGGCGCCCGCCTCCGCGACGTCCGAAGTCCCACCGGCTCCCGCCACGCTGGAGGCCGCGGCCGCGCAGGCCGAGGAGCGCGAGGCGCTCGCTGCGCGCGAGGAGGCGGACCGGCAAGCGGCCGGCGTGGCGCTCGAGCTTTCCGCGGCGCACGCCCTCGCCGCGAGGGAGGCACGCGGGATGCGCGAGCTCGCGCAGCGCGCAGAGGCGGCCGCGCGCTCGCGCGAGGAAGCGGAGCGCGATGCGCTGGAACGGCTGCGCGTGCGCGAGGAGGAGGAGCGCTCCGCGATCGAGGCGGCGCGCGCGCGGATCGCCGCGGAGGAGCGTGCCGAGGCGCTCGCGCGGGAGCGCGAGGCGGGAGAAGCGCGGGCGGTGGAGCTTGCGCGGGAGCGCGAGCGCATGGAATCGATCGCGCGCGACAAGGCGCTCCAGGCGGCCGCGGCGGCCGTGGAAGCGACCGAGCGCCGCGACGAGCGCTCCCATGTCGAGACGATGGCGGCGCGGCGCGCGAGGGACCGCGTCTCGGGCGAGCGGCGCGCGCAGCGGCAGGCCGCGTTTTCACGGGTGGGACGCCAAGTGCGGCCCACCGCCCGCATGGGCGCGGTCCTTGTCGCCGCCGCGGCGCTCGGATCGGTCGCGTGGCTCGTGCTTCGCGGGCCGGCAGAGACAGCAGCGACCCCCGGCGCGGCCGCCGTGCCGGAGCTGCGGCTCGACACCCGTCTCGACCTTTCCCGCCTGCCCTCGCGCGCGAGCTGATCCCGGCGGGTGTAGGCTTCGCAACCGTTCGGTTCGCGAAGGGTCACAGTCGTCGATGAGACGTGCATTCGGGCTTCCCGCCGCAACCGCCGCGCTGGTCCTGCTTACGCTGGGCTCGTGCGCGACGGGCGACCACACGCCCATCGCGCGCCTCGAGGGGCCGCCCGCGCCGCGCGCCTTCGATGCCGCGCTGGTGAAGCGCGGTGCCGAGCTCGCCGCGATCGGCAATTGCCGGACGTGCCACACCACGGCCGGCGGCCGCGCCTTCGCGGGCGGGCTCCCGCTCGAAACCCCGTTCGGTACGATTTACTCCACCAACATCACGCCGGATCCCGAGACGGGCATCGGGCGTTGGCCGGAAGAGGCGTTTCGCCGGGCGATGCGCGAAGGCGTCGACCGCGGTGGCCATCACCTCTATCCCGCGTTTCCGTACGATCGCTTCACGCTCGCGACGGACGAGGACGACCGCGCGATCTACGCGTACCTGATGACGCGGCCGCCGGTGAAGAGCCGCCCGCCGGAAAACCACATCCGGTTCCCGTTCAACGTGCGAGCGTTCATCGGCGTGTGGAAGGCGCTCTACTTCAAGCCCGGCCCCTACCGCGCCGACCCCGCGCATGACGCGGCGTGGAACCGCGGTGCCTACCTCGCCGAAGGACTGGGCCATTGCAGCTCGTGCCACACGCCGCGCAACGCCCTCGGCGCCGAGCGCGCGGACCGCCATTTCGACGGCGGCGAGGCGGAGGGCTGGCATGCCTACGCGATCAACGCGCGCTCGGACGCGCCGGTTCCCTGGACCGCGGATGCCCTGCGCGCGTATCTCCAGCGCGGCTGGCAGCCGGAGCACGGGGTCTCGCGCGGGCCGATGGCGCCCGTGACCCACGAGCTCGCCGCCGCGAACGGCGCGGACGTGCGCGACCTCGCGCGCTACGTGGTCTCGCTCATGGACGGACGGCGCGGCGCGGCCGCGGAACGCAGCGCGGAATCCGCGGCCGACGGCTCCGCCGGCGCGCGCCTCTACGAATCGGCCTGCGTGCAATGCCACGACGGCGCGCGGCCGCTGCCCTTCGGGGGCATCGCGCTCGCGCGGAGCATCGGCGTCGCCGGCGAAAGCCCGCGGAACCTCGCGAACGTGATCCTCTACGGGCTCCCCGCGGCGGACGCGGCCACCGCGCCCATCATGCCGGGCTACGCCGGCGCCATGACCGACGCGCAGGTCGCGGAGCTCGCGCGCTGGATGCGGGCGCGCTTCACGGACAAGCCTCCGTGGGAGGGGCTCGAGCGGATCGTCGCGGAGGCGAGGCGCGCGGGGCCGAAGGTCGCGCAGGCGGTCGCGGGGGGCGCGGGCGTCGATCCCGCACGGACGGGAGATTCGCGATGAGCGGGCGCATCGAGGTGAACGGCACGTGGCGCGACGTGAGCTCCGAGGCGGACACGCCGCTCCTCTACGTGCTCCGCGACGAGCTCGCGTTGAACGGCGCCAAGTACGGCTGCGGGCTCGGGCAGTGCGGCGCGTGCACGGTGCTGGTCGACGACGAGGCGGTGTTCTCGTGCGTGACGCCGCTCGCGATGGTGGACGGACGGCGCATCACGACGCTCGAGGGCCTCGCCTCCGCCGCGGGTCCCGGGCCGATCCAGCAGGCGTTCATCGAGGAGCAGGCCGCGCAGTGCGGCTTCTGCATTCCCGGGATGATCATGCGGACGGCGGCCCTCCTCAGGAAGGACGCGCATCCGGACGAGGCCGCGATTCGGAAGGCGCTCCACCCGAACCTCTGCCGTTGCGGGACGCACATGCGGATCCTCCGCGCGGCCGCGAAGGCCGCGAAGGCATGAGCACGCGCCGCGATTTCCTCCGCCAATCCGGCGCGCTGGTCGTCGCGTTCACGCTGGCACCCCGCCTCTTCGCGCAGGCGGGCGGCGGCAAGCCCGCGTTGCGGGGGAGCCTCGCGAAGACGCCGAACCTCGACGCCTGGATCCGCATCGACGCCGACGGCGCCATCACGGTCTTCACGGGCAAGGCCGAGCTGGGGCAGGGCATCAAGACCGCGATCACGCAGGTCGCCGCGGAAGAGCTCGACGTGGACTTCGCCGCGATCGCGCTCGTGACGGCGGACACCGCGCGCACGGCGAACGAGGGCTTCACCGCGGGCAGCAAGTCGCTCGAGGACAGCGGCACGGCGATCCGGCATGCGGCGGCCCAGGTGCGCGCGATCCTCGTGGGCGAGGCGGCGCGGCGCTGGAACGTGGCGCCCGGGGACGTGCGGGTCGAGAGCGGGACGGTGATCGCATCCGACGGGCGGCGAGCGGCCTACGGCGAGCTCGTCGCCGGCCGCGACCTGCACGTGGAGGCCGATCCCGATACGAAGCTCAAGGACCCCGCCCGGTTCAAGGTGATGAACCGGCCGGTTCGCCGCGTCGACATCCCGGCGAAGGTCACCGGCGGCGCGGCGTACGTGCAGGACATCCGCCTCCCCGGCATGCTGCACGCGCGCATCGTGCGCCCGCCCGGCTACGGGGCGAAGCTCGCTGCCGTCGACGTCGATCCCGTCTCCCGCCGCGCGGGCGTCGTGAAGGTCGTCCGCGACGCCGATTTCCTCGCCGTGGTGGCGGAGCGCGAGTGGACCGCGATCCAGGCGATGCGCGAGCTCGCCGCCGTCGCGCGGTGGAGCGAGGGCGCGAGCCTTCCGGACGAGCGGCGGCTTCCCGAGGTCGTGGCGTCGCTGCCGTCCAAGCCCATGGTGATCCACGAGGCGCGCGGCGGCGCGCCCGTGAGCGCGCGAACCGTCGAGGCCGCGTACTCGCGCCCGTATCTCGCGCACGGCTCGATCGGGCCGTCCTGCGCGGTCGCGCACCTCGTGGGCGGAAAGCTCACGGTGTGGACGCACACGCAGGGGGTCTATCCGGATCGCGCGGCGATCGCCGAGATGCTCGGCATGCCGCCCGCGAACGTGCGCCTGATCCATGCGGAAGGGGCCGGCTGCTACGGGCACAACGGCGCGGACGACGCGGCCGCGGATGCGGCGCTCATCGCGACCCACGTTCCCGGTCGACCGGTGCGCGTGCAGTGGATGCGCGAGCAGGAGCACGCGTGGGAGCCGTTCGGGCCCGCGATGGTCGCGAAGGCGCGCGCCGCGGTGGATGCCTCCGGCCGGATCGTCGACTGGGACTACGCGGTGTGGAGCAACACGCACTCGATGCGGCCGGGCGGGGCGGGCGCGACGCTCGCGGGGCAGCACGGAGCCAAGGCCTTCACGCCGCCGAGGGCGATGCCCCTGCCGCTCCCGGACGGCGGGGGCGACCGGAACGCGATCCCGCTCTACGTGCTTCCGAGCGCGCGGGTCACGCACCACTTCATCGAGCGCATGCCGATCCGGGTGTCCGCGCTGCGCGCGCTGGGCGCGCACATGAACGTCTTCGCGATCGAGAGCTTCATGGACGAGCTGGCGCTCGCGGCCGGCCGCGATCCCGTCGAGTTCCGCCTGGCCCACCTCGAGGACTCCCGCGCCCGCGACGTGATCCGGCGGGCCGCGGAGCGCTTCGGCTGGGCGCCCGGCGGAGCGGCGGGGACGGGCAAGGGCAGGGGATTCGCCTTCGCGCGCTACAAGAACCACGCGACCTATTGCGCGATCGCCTGCGAGGTGGAGGTGGACCTGGACACCGGCCGTCCCACGGTGGGACGCGTCGTCGCGGCCGTCGACAGCGGCCAGGTGGTGAACCCGGACGGCATCCGCAACCAGATCGAGGGCGCGATCGTGCAGTCCTCGAGCTGGGCGCTCTACGAGCGCGTCGCGTTCGACGCATCGCGCATCCGGTCGATCGACTGGTCGACCTATCCGATCCTGCGCTTCGACGCGGCGCCGCGCTCGGTCGAGGTGCACATCATCGACCGGCCGGGGATGCCCTTCCTCGGCGCCGGCGAGGCGGGCCAGGGCCCGATGTCCGCGGCCCTCGCCAACGGCATCGCGCATGCGAGCGGACGGCGCATCCGCGACCTTCCCCTCGCCCGCGGGCTTTCGATGGAACCGGCGAAGGGCGGCTAGTTACTTCCCGCGCCGGGCGAGGATCGCCTCGATCTCGTCCATGATCCGGTTCATCCGCGCGACGAGCGCCTGGTAGGGTGCCGGGGTCGCGAGGTCCACCCCCGCCCGCTTCACGAGCTCGTAGGGATAGTCCGAGCTCCCGGAGGAAAGGAGCTTCAGGTAGCGCTCGCGCGCGCCGGGCTCGCCCTTGAGGATCGCGTCCGCGAAGAGCGAGCTCGCCGCGATCGAGGTCGCGTACTGGAACACGTAGAAGGAATTGTAGAAGTGGGGGATGTACGCCCACTCGGTCGCGTAGAGGTCGTCGATCTTCACGACGCCCTCCTTGTCCCCGTGGTAGCGCTTCAGGATGTCGCCGTAGATCTGGGTGAGCTTCGCCCCCGTGAGCGACTCCCCGCGGTCGACGCGCCCGTGCACCTCGCGCTCGAACTCCGCGAACATCGCCTGGCGGAAGAACGTCCCGCGCAAGCCCTCCAGCGCGGAGCCCAGGTAGAGCAGGCGCTCGTCGTCGTCCTTCGCGGTCTTCAGCACGTGGTCGAGGAGGAGCGCCTCGTTCAGCGTCGAGGCGATCTCCGCCACGAAGATCGGGTAGCGCGAGGTCACGAACGGCTGGCCGCGGTTGGAAAGGTACGTGTGCATCGCGTGGCCCCACTCGTGCGCGATGGTGGAGACCGACTCGTAGTTCCCGGTGTAGTTGATGAGGAGGTACGGGTGCACGTCGTACGCCGCGCCCGCCATGTGCGCCCCGGAGAGCTTCCGCGGCCGCGGGTAGACGTCCATCCAGCGGTGCTCGAGGCCTTCGCGCATCGCCTTCACGTAATCCTCGCCCAGCGGCTTCACGGCCTCGAGCATCAGCTTCTTGCCCTCGTCGATCGGGTACTCGCGCTCGCTCTTCACGAGCGGCGGATAGATGTCGTAGTAGCGCATCTCCTTCACGCCGAGCATCCGCGCGCGCAGGCGAAAGTAGCGGTGGAGCGTCGGCAGGTTCGCGTTCGTCTGCTCGATCAGCGTGTCGTACACGGCGACCGGGATGTTGTTCCGGTCGAGCGCGCGGTGGAGCGAATCCGGGTAGCTCCGGATCTTCGAGTAGACCGTGTCCTCCTTCAGGTTCGAGTAGAAGGTCACGCCGAAGGTGCGCTCGAACTCCTTGAACTTGCCCCAGAACGCGTCGAACACCTTCTTGCGATCGTCGCGGTTCGCGCTCTCGCGGTATTGGGTGTACGCGGACTGGTCGAGCCGCACTTCCTTGCCGTCCGAGAGCTTCACGGTCGGCCATGGCATGTCCGCGTTGGAAAGGGTCTCGTACGCCGCGCCCGCTGCGCCCGACGAGAGATCGAAGGCGGCGATGATCGCCTCGCCCTCGGCGTCGCGCGTGTGGGGCGCCGAGCGCAGGATGTCGTCGAGGGGATGGCGGTAGATCGCGAGGCCCGGGTCCTCGGCGAGGAAGCGGTCCACCGCGGGCTTGCCGAGCGCGAGGATCTCGGGGCGGACGAACGAGGTCGCCTCGCCCAGCTTCGATCCCAGCACCTGGGAGCGCTGGCGAAGCTCGAGGCTCGTGGCCACGCCCGTGTCCTGCGCGTTCAGCTCGTTCGCGTAGACGGCGAGGCGCGTGCCGCGCTTGCCCGTTTCCGCCCAGAGGTCCAGGCATTCGTGGAGCCGCTTCGCGGAATCGCCGAGGTGGCCCTTGCAGGCGGCGATCCGGCCGAGCGCGGCTTCCACCGTCTTCGCGTCCGCGTTCCACGCCGCGGTATCGGGATAGAGGTCCGCGAGGTTCCAGCGGTCTTCGGGCCGCTCGGTCGCGGCCAGCGCGGGAAGGGCGAGGGTGGTGAGAATCGCGGCGATCGCCGCCCGGGATAGAAAACGGGGGAGGAGGGGTCTCATGGGCTCGAACCGTATCATGACCGAAGCGATCGCGAAGGTTACCAAACGTGACGGCGGGCCGCCCGCGGGCGCATCGGTTAGCATGGCCGGTCGCATCGACAAGGATGGAGTCGGCATGGTCGTCGTGATCTTCGAAGTGTGGCCCGCCTCGGGCCGTGCGCCGGAATACCTGGACCTCGCCGCGAAGCTGAAGCCCGAGCTCGAGAAGATGGACGGATTCGTCTCGATCGAGCGCTTCGAGAGCCTCACGACGAAGGGAAAGATCCTCTCCCTCTCGACCTGGCGCGACGAGGAGGCGGTTCGCGCGTGGCGCAATCGCGAGGCCCACCGCGCGGCGCAGGCGAAGGGACGCCATGGCGTCTTCGCGGACTATCGGATCCGGGTGGCGGCGGTCCTGCGCGACTACGGCATGAAGGAGCGGGCCGAGGTCCCGGCGGACAGCCGCGCCGTGCACGAGTGAGCGCGCGCCTCCCGCGCTCGTTCTACGACCGCGACACGGTCGAGGTGGCCCACGAGCTCCTCGGGAAGCACCTGGTCCACGTGGTGGCGGGGGTCGAGCGCGTCGGGCGCATCGTCGAGGTGGAGGCGTACCTCGGGCCCCACGACCTCGCCGCGCATTCGGCGCGCGGACTCACGCCGCGCACGCGCGTGATGTTCGGGCCGCCCGGGCACGCCTACGTCTACATGATCTACGGGATGCACTGGTGCATGAACGTGGTGACCCAGGCCGAGGGGCTCGCCTCCGCCGTGCTGCTGCGGGCGTTGGAGCCGGTGAAGAACGTCGAGGGCCGCACCCAGGGCCCGGCGCTCCTCTGCAAGGCGATGGGGATCGACGGGCGGCTCCATGGCCACGACATGCTGAGCGACGCCTTCCACATCGACCGTCCCGCGCGCGAGGCGCCGATCCGCATCGTGAAGCGCCCGCGCATCGGCGTGGACTACGCGGGGCACTGGGCGCGCCGGCTGCTGCGGTTCTACGTGCACGGCAATCCCTTCGTTTCACGCCGGTAGCGCCGCTCGACTAGAATGCGATCCACCATGCGCCTCCTCGCCTTAGCCGCCGCCATCCTCCTCGGATCCTGTGCCATGCCGAATTCCCCGACGTCCTCCCTCGCCCGCGAGTTCGCCCCGAGCGGCGTGCTGCGGATCGGCGTGAACTACGGCAATCCCGTGATCGCGCAGAAGGACCCCGCGGGCGGCGCGCCG
The DNA here is from genome assembly GCA_036266535.1 of Usitatibacter sp. Classification (GTDB taxonomy): domain Bacteria; phylum Pseudomonadota; class Gammaproteobacteria; order Burkholderiales; family Usitatibacteraceae; genus Usitatibacter. Next base: position 16,912 of record DATAMY010000081.1, read on the forward strand.
CGCGGCGTGGGACCCGAGCTGGGGCGGGAGCTCGCCCGCCGCCTGGGCGTGCCGGTCTCGTACGCGACCTACGACACGGCCGGAAAGATGGCCGATGCCGTGGGCGCCGCGTGGGACGTGGCCTTCCTCGCGAACGACCCCGCCCGCGCGAACGAGATCGGGTTCTCGAAGCCCTACGTGCAGATCGAGGGGACGTACATGGTCCGCGCGGATTCGCCGCTTCGCACGATCGCCGACGTGGATCACGACGGCGTGCGGGTCGCGGTCGGCGACAAGACCGCCTACGACCTCTTCCTCACCCGGACGCTCAAGCACGCGAAGCTCGTGAAGGCGCCGACCTCGAGGGCCGCGATCGACCTCTTCCTCGCGGAGAAGCTGGACGCGGTGGGCGGCGTGAAGAACCCGCTCGTGGCCGCCGCGGCGAGCGACCCGGGACTGCGCGTGATCGACGGCAACTTCATGGTGATCGGCCAGGCGGCCGGCGTCCCGAAGGCCCGCGCGAACGCGGTGCGCTATCTGCACGACTTCATCGAGGACGCCAAGCGCTCCGGCTTCGTGGCGCGAGCCCTCGCCTCGAGCGGCGTGACCGACGCGACCGTCGCTCCCTAGCGGGGAAGGTTCGCGTCTATCAGCGCCCGCGAGATCGATTGCCGCGGGGAGAGCTCCGGGAGCGCGTCGCCGGGCCCGAACCAGCGCGCCTCGGCGATCTCCCCCGGCTCCGGCACGATGTCGCCGCCCGCGTACTCCGCCGTGAACGCGAGCATGAGCGAGCCGGGAAAGGGCCAGGACTGGCTCGCGAAATAGCGCAGGTCCTTCACCTCGAGCCCCACCTCTTCTCGCACCTCGCGGTGGATCGCTTCCTCGACGCTCTCGCCCGGCTCGAGGAATCCCGCGAGGGCGCTGAAGCGGCCCGGCGGCGCGGCCACGTTCCGCGCGAGGAGGATCGCCGGGCCGTGTTTCACCAGGACCATCATCGCGGGAGAGATGCGCGGATAGGCCACGTGGCCGCAATCGCACTTCATCGCCCGCTCGCCGGGCGCGCGCGACATGGGGCGCCCGCAGGCGCCGCAAAACCGGTGGGTGCGCGCCCAGTCCGCCACCTGGAATGCGCGGCCGGCGACCGCGAGCGTCGCATCGTCGACGCGGCCGAAGAGCGAGCGCAGGCCCCGGAAAGCATGGCCTTCGAGCGGCGTCGTTGCCTGTGGAAGCCATGCGGCCTGGCAGTACCGGCCGGCATAGAGCCCGACGGGAAGGAGATGCGCGGCGGGCAGGGCCAGCGCCTGCACGGCGCGCGCGTCCGGCAAGGCGAGATCCGCCTCGCGCAGGAGCACCTCGTTCCCCCGGAAGGCGAAGGTGAGCGCGTCCGGCGCGTCGCGCGCCTGCAGGAGCGGCGTGAAGGAAGGCGGCGTGGCGATCAAGCCGCGATTCTATAACGCCGCCCGCGCCTCCCTGCGCGTGTGGCACGCCTCGGGGACGTAGAGCTCGGCCCAGGGGAGCTCCGCGCCGTCGGCGAAGTCCTTGATGACGAGGCCCGCGATCGCGCCGCGGGTCATCGCGGTGCCCCAGTCGCCCGTGGGCACGTAGACGCTCTCCGAGTCGCATTCGCCGCGGCTCGCCAGCGCGAAGATGTCCGAGGACTGCATGACCTGGCCCGTGAAACGCTGCACGACCTCGCCCGCGGCGGGAAAGCGCGCGCGCGCCCATTCCTCGAGCGCGAGGTAGCGATACGCCGTGTGGTCGTCGTCGCCGGCGGGGTCCTCCGCGCCGACCAGCAGGACCTCGCCCGCGCCCGTTCCCTGCGAGCGCAGCCGCACCCAGCGCGCCGGGTCCGAGCCTTCCCAGTAGAGCCCTTGCGGGACCGAGCCGCGCGGCACGCGAAGGCCGAGCACGTGCGCCATGCGAGGCGCCGCGGGCGTGCCGATGCCCGCCCCGGAGCGCACCGGGTGGGAGGTCACGAGCGTGTTGGCCTCGATGCGATGCCCGGAGCCCGTCACGACCGTGATCGGCTTGCCCGGGTCGATGGACTTGCACCGCACGCCGCAATGGATCCGGCCGCCTTCGCGCACGATCGCGCGGGCCACGCCGGAGAGGAAGCGCGTGGGATGGAAATGCGCCTGGCCGGGATAGCGCACGCAGGGGCCCCAGGCGACGCCGGCGATCGGCGCGGAGTCGAGGACCTCGGCGCCGGCGACACCCGCGCGGCGCGCGGCGGCGAGCTCGCGCAGGAGCGCGCCCGGCGGATCGGACGGGGAGGCCACGAGGTAGCCGTCGAGGCGCTCGAACTCGCACGCGATGTGCTCGCGGAGCGCGATCGCCTCCAACGCATCGATCGCCGCCGCATAGCTTTGCGCCGCGACGCGCGCTCCGGCCGGGCCGTGCCGCGCTTCCATCCACGCATAGGGCCGCTCCATGACGCTCGCCAGGTGCGCCGCCTCGAAGCCGCCCTGCACGCCGCCGATCGGGCCCTCGTCGATCACCATCACGGACCGGTGCTCGCGCGCGAGGAGGTAGGCCGCGATCATGCCGGCGAGCCCGGCGCCCAGGATGCAGACGTCGACCCGCGCGCCTCCGGTGAGGGGCGGCGCGAGGAGCTCGTTGGCGCGGGAACGGAAGGGGGCGGTTCGGCTTGCGACGATCATGGAGCGGGTCCTTGCGATGCTTGAGGCAGAAAAAGATGCAACCTCCATGCCGTTTTGTCGGACGAACGGAAAGGCCTTGTCGGTCAAGGCCCATGGGCGCCGATGTCGGGGCGGCACGACCCTTCCCCGGCGGCAAAATCTTCGCCCGGTGCGGAAATTGGTTCCCGTCCGGCGACGGAATGCCCTTGCCACCCGGCTCGCCGCGAGCCCAGAATCCGCCCATGGCGAGCGAGCAACCGGCGAACGGCGGGGCCGATTCCACCCGCGCGGTCCTCCTTGCCCTGGGCGCGAACGGCGCGATCGCCGTCGCGAAGTACGCGGCCGCCACGCTCACCGGCTCGGGCGCCATGATCGCCGAGGCGGTCCACTCCACGGCCGACTGCGGCAACCAGCTTCTCCTCCTCCTGGGAATGAAGCGCTCGAAGCGCCCACCCAACCCGGAATACCCGCTCGGCTTCGGCAAGGAGACCTATTTCTGGTCCTTCGTCGTCGCGATCATGCTTTTCACCGTGGGCGGGCTCTTCTCGATCTACGAGGGCGTCCACAAGCTGCAGGCCCCGTCCCCCGTGGCATCGCCCTGGATCGCGCTCGGGGTCCTCGCCTTCTCGATCGTGATGGAGGCGTTCTCGATGGCCGGCGCGCTGCGCGAAGTGCGGAAGGTGCAGGGCGGCCGGACGCTCTGGCGCTGGTTCCGCACGACGCGAAACGCGGAGCTCGTGGTGGTCTTCGGCGAGGATCTCGCGGCGCTCGTGGGGCTCGCGCTCGCGTTCGCGGCGGTCCTCGCGGCCGCGCTCACGGGAAATCCCGCGTACGACGCGCTCGGCAGCGTCGCGATCGGGGCGCTCCTCGTGGCGGTCGCCATCGCGGTCGCGATCGAGGTGAAGGCGCTCCTCGTGGGGCAGGGCGTCGAGGCGCCGGTGCGCCGCGAGATGATCGCGTTCCTCGAGGCCGACCCCGCGGTGGACGCCGTCCTCGAGCTTCTCACCCTGCACATGGGCCCGGACGTGATGGTCGCGGTGAAGGCGCGGATGCGGGAGCACGGGAGCCAGGCGGCCCTCGTCGACGCGATCAACCGCGCGGAGGCCGCCTTCAAGGCGCGCTTTCCCCAGGCGCACTGGATCTTCTTCGAGCCGGACGTGCGCGATTGAAGCCGAACGCCATGGACATCCGCGCGGCCGCCGGGCGGATCGCGCCGCACGTCCGCCGCACGCCCATCCTCGAGGTGGATGGCGTCGATTTCGGGCTCGACGGCGCGCGCATCGTCTTCAAGCTCGAGTTCCTGCAGCACGCGGGATCGTTCAAGACGCGCGGCGCGTTCAACAGCCTCCTTTCGCGGCCGATCCCGGAAGCCGGGGTCGTCGCCGCTTCCGGCGGGAACCACGGCGCGGCGGTCGCCTATGCGGCGATGAAGCTGGGCATCCCCGCCACCATCTTCGTGCCGGTGGTCGCCTCCCCCGCGAAGATCGAGCAGATCCGCGGCTACGGCGCGCGGCTCGAGGTGGGCGGCGAGCGCTACGCGGACGCGCTCGCGGCGAGCGAGCGGCACGTCGAGGCGACGGGCGCCGCGGCGATCCATGCGTTCGACCAGCTCTCCACGCTCGAGGGCCAGGGCACCGTGGGCCTCGAGATCGAGGACCAGTCTCCGCCGCTCGATGCGCTGCTGGTCGCGGTGGGAGGCGGAGGCCTCATCGGCGGCATCGCCGCGTGGTATGCCGGCCGCGTGCCGGTGGTGGGCGTGGAGCCGGAGGCGGCGCCCACGCTCGCGCGCGCGCTCGAGGCGGGCGAGCCCGTCGATGCGCCGGCGGGCGGGATCGCCGCGGACTCGCTGGCACCGCGCCGCGTGGGCTCGCTCATGTTCCCGATCGCCCGGGCGCACGTCGCGCGCTCGGTCCTCGTGACGGACGCCGCGATCGTCGAGGCGCAGCGCGCGCTCTGGAAGGTGCTTCGCATCGTGGCCGAGCCGGGCGGGGCCGCCGCGCTCGCGGCCCTTCTCTCCGGGCGCTTTCCGGTCGCGCGCGGAAGCCGCTTGGGCGTGCTCCTCTGCGGCGCGAACACGACCGCGGTCCGCTTCGACTGAGACGGCGCGGCGTCAGGCCTTGCGCTTCCTCATCGCAGTCCCGACCTCCGGCACGCCCGTGTCGGGCACGCCTTGGTCGATCGCCTTCCGGGCGCGCTCCGCCAGCACGAGGTAGCTCTCGCGCAGCTTCACGAGGTCCGCTTCGTCCAGCTCCTCCAGGTCCAGCATGGCGTTATGCGCGCCCTCGAGCGCCCGGATGATCTCGTCCAGCTTGATCTGGATCGCGGCGGCGTCGCGGTTCTGCGTGGCCTGGATGAGGAACACCATGAGGAACGTGAGGATGGTCGTGCCGGTGTTGATGGTGAGCTGCCACGTGTCGCTGTAGCCGAAGTACGGCCCGGCGAGCGCCCAGGCGACCACCAGGAGCGACATGAGCACGAACGTGGCGGGGCGCCCCGCGAGGCGCGCGGTGCCCGCGGCGATGCGCGTGAAGGGGGAAGGGATCCTGCGCAAGGACGACTCTCCGGGGGTGGCGTCCTCGAAAGACACGCGGCGAAGCGCGGTCGTTCCCCTCCGCGGCGCAGACCGACGCCGCCCACTCCTGCCGTCCGACAGCGCCGGCCTTCAGCGCGCGAGGAGGAGGAAGATCCCGTTGCCCACGTAGAAGACGCCGAGCGTCAACACCGTCCAGCGCGTCCAGCGCCGGAAGGAGGCGTCGTTCATGCGCTCGAGCACCGTGCGCGAGAGCGACGTCCCGGCGATGGCGAGGAGCACCATCATGGCGCCCGTCCACGGATCGACCCGGCCGCCCACGAGGCTCACGACGGCGCCGAAGTAGAAGATCTTGAGGACGTGGCTGAAGCTCTGGCTCATCGCCTTCGTCGCGACCACCGCGTGCCGGCGCATCTTCGAGCGGACGAAGAAGATGTCGAGTATCGGCCCGGAGACCCCGGCCGTGAGCGCGATGGCCGAGCTCGCGAGGCCGCACGCGAACGAATGCCCGCGCCGCTCGACGTTGAGGTGGAAGCTCTCCGGGAGCCATAGCGTCACGAACGGCGTGAAGCCCATCGCGATGAGCGCCACGGGCTTTCCCACGACGAGCCGCACCATCGCGAAGATCCCGAGCGCCGCGAGCGCGCCCAGCGCATAGCCGCGGAAGACGCGCCAGTCGACCTGGTTCCGCCAGAGGACCGCGCGCCAGAGGTTGGAGGCGAGTTGCGTCACGCCGTGGAGCATCATCGCGGCGGGAAGGGGCATCGCGGCGAGGAGTATGCCCATGAGGATCATGCCGCCCGCCATCCCGAGGATCCCCGAGATGAAGGACGTCACGAGCGACGAGGCGGCGAGGACGCCGAAGAGCAGGGCGCCGGACACCTACGCGCAGTGCACCGCGCCGTCGCGCTCGAGGGCTTCGATCTCGGCCGCGGAGTAGCCGAGGCCGCCCAGCACTTCGCGCGTGTGCTGCCCCAGGAGCGGGGCGGGACGCGTCATCTCGCCGGGAGTGTCGCTGAACTTGATCGGATGGCCGATCCCCTTCACGCGCCCGGCTTTCGGGTGCTCGGTCTCCACCACCATGTCGCGCGCCTTCACCTGCGGGTCGGCGAGCATGTCCCCGATCCGGTTCACGGGGCCCACCGGGACGCCCGCGGCCTCGAATTCCGCGATCCAGTGCGCCGAAGGCTTCTTCTTGAGCGCGTCGGCGAGGAGCGGCGTGAGGGCGGCGAGGTTGCGCATGCGGTCGGTATTGGTCCGGAAGCGTGCGTCGGCCCCGAGCTCCGGCATGCCGATCGCCTTCACGATCCGCTCCCAGTTCGACTGGTTGGCGCCGCCCAGGTTGATCCAGCCATCCGCGGTGGGAAACGCCTGGTAGGGCGCGGTGAGGATGTGCGCGGACCCCGAGGGCCCGGGATTCACGCCGGTCGCGAAGTAGATCGCGGCCTGCCAGTATGTCTGCTGGATTCCGGCTTCCATGAGCGAGGTCTCGACCATCTGGCCGCGTCCGGTGCGCGCGCGCGCGAGGAGGGCCGAGACGATGCCCAGCGCGGCGAAGATGCCCGCGTTGATGTCCGCCACGGGCGTGCCGGACTTGACCGGCGGTCCGCCCGGCTCGCCCGTGATGCTCATGAGCCCCGCGAAGCCCTGCGCGATGAGGTCGAATCCGCCCTTGTCCGCGTAGGGGCCGGTGCGGCCGTAGCCGGAGATCGCGCAGTAGACGAGCCGTGGGTTCAACTTCTGCAGGACGTCGTAGCCCAGGCCCAGCTTCTCCAGGGTGCCCTTGCGGTAGTTCTCCGTCACCACGTCCGCGTCCGCGAGGAGGCGCTTCACGACCTCAAGCCCGCCCGCCGTCTTCAGGTTCACGGCGATGCCGCGCTTCCCGCGGTTCAGGATCATGAACGCCGCGGACTCGCCCTTCACCTGCGGCTCCGAGTAGCTCCGGGTGTCGTCGCCGCCGGGCAGCTTCTCGACCTTGATCACGTCCGCGCCCATGTCCGCGAGGAGCATCCCGCAGGTGGGGCCCGCCATGATCTGCGCGAGCTCCACGACCTTCACGCCTTCCAATGCGCCTTTCAATGCGCTTCCTTCGCCGGGACGATCACTTGTAGAAGAGGTGCACGAGCCCCAGCCCGAACTCCGGCACGTAGGTGACGAGCATGAGGATCGTGAAGAGCACGCCGATGAACCAGATGTTCACCCGCGTGACCTCCCACACCGACGCCTTGGCGATCGAGCAGGCCACCATGAGGACGGAGGCGACCGGGGGCGTCTGCTGCCCGATGCCGAGGTTCACGGTGACGATGAGGCCGAAGTGGATCGGATCGATCCCCGCGGCGATCACGAGCGGCATCACGACCGGGACCACCAGGATGATCGCGGCGGCGGAGTGGAGGAACATCCCCAGCAGCAGGAAGAGCACGTTGAGGAGCCCCAGCACGAGCCACTTGTTGTGCGTGAGGTTCGACACCGCCTGCGCGAGGTGCTGCGGCGCCTGCACTTCCGAGAGGTAGTTGCCGAGGAGCGCCGAGGCGGCGACGAGGAGCATCACGACCGCGGTCTGCACGGCCCCGTCGATGAGCGCGGTCCTCAGGTGCCGGAGGTCGAGCTCCCGGTAGACGACGAGGCCGATGAAGAGCGACGCCACGACGGCCATCGCCGCGCCCTCGGTCGCGGTCACGATGCCGCCGAAGATCGCGCCCAGGATGATCACCGGGAGCGTGAACGCCCAGAACGCCTCGCGGAACGTCCTGCGCACGCGCGCCCACTGGAACCTCTCCTCGATCGGGAGGTTGTAGCGTCGCGCGAACCAGTACGCCATGCCCATGAGGCCGAAGCCGCCCACGATTCCGGGGACGATCCCCGCGACGAAGAGCTGGACCACCGAGGTCCCGGCCATCACCGCGTAGAGGATCATCGGGATGGAGGGCGGGATGATCACGGCGAGCGTGGCGGACGACGAGAGGATCGCGGCCGCGAGCGGGGCGGGATAGCCCTTGCTCTTCATCGCCGGGATGAGGATCGAGCCCAGCGCCGAGATGTCCGCGACCGCCGAGCCCGAGATCTCCGCGAAGAAGAGCGAGGCGCCGATCGCGACCATGGCGAGGCCGCCGCGCATGAAGCCCAGGAGCGCGCTCGCGAACGCGATGAGGCGCTGCGAGATGCCGGACGCGTTCATGATGGCGCCGGCGAGGATGAAGAGCGGGATCGCGATGAGCGGGAAGTTGGTCGCGCCGTTGTAGAGCGAGATCGGGAGGTTCGGGAGCGACTCCGTCCCATGCGAGACGAGGGACGCCACGACCGCGACGATGCCGAGCGCCACCGCGATGGGCACGTCGATCAGCACGAGCGCCAGCACGCAGCCGAAGATGAGGAGGATGATCATTGCGAGGCCGCTCCGGCGATCGCCGGCGGCCTCAGGCTCTTCCGCAGCACGGCGGGGAGCGTCAGGAGCTCGGCCGCGACGATGAGGACGGCGCTGATCGGGACCACCGACTGCACCCAGGAGACGGGAATGTCCGGGAGGCTCACGAGGCTGTCGCCCTCGAGGACCCCCAGCACGCGATAGCCGGTCCAGCCCATCAGCAGGAAGAAGGCGATGGTCAGGATCTCGGCCACCACTCGGAAGCCGAACTTCACCCCCGGCGGCATGAGCGCCACGACTTCCGGGCAACCGATGTGCGCCCGCTTCACGGAGGCGAGCGCCGAGCCGTAGAACGTGATCCACGCGAGGAGGATCGAGGCCACCTCGTCGTACCAGACGAGCGAGACCCCGACCGTCCGGTAGACCACGCCCAGCGTCACCTCGAGGAAGAGGACGACCATCAGCACCATGAGGAGCCATTCGAGGGCCGTCTCGTAGGCGGCCCTCATCCGGTCGACCGTCATGGCGCTATTTCCCGAGCTCGATCGCGCGGTCGATGATGGCCTTCGCGCCCGGGACTTCCTTGGCGAAGTCGTCGTACACCGGCTTCGAGGCCTTGATGAAGGCGTCCTTGTCCGCCTCGTTCACCTGGATCCCCGCCTTCTTCATCATCGCGAGGAGCTCCTCGTCGTCCTTCGCCGCCTTCTCGTAGACGAATGCCTGGGTCTCCTTGGCCGTCTCCTCGAGCACCTTCCGGACGTCCGCGGGAAGCGTCTTCCACTTGGTCGTGCTCACGACGAGGTAGGCGGGCGTGTAGACGTGTCCCGTCATGGACAGGTACTTCTGGACCTCGTAGAACTTGGCGCTCGCGATCTGCGCGAGCGGGTTCTCCTGGCCGTCCATGACGCCGGTCTGGAGCGCCGTGAACACCTCCGAGAACTTCATGGGGCTCGGGTTCGCGCCGTAGGCCTGGAACATCTTCACGCGCCACTTGCCCTCCGGCACGCGCAGCTTGATGCCCTTCAGGTCCGCGGGTTTCACGATCGGATGCGAGTTGTTCGTGATCTGCCGGAAGCCGTTCTCCCAGACCGCCAGCACCTTGTAGCCCTTCTTCTCGGACTCCGGCTCGATCTTCGACCAGAAGAGCTCCTTCTCGATCTTCTTCATGTGGTCGCGGCTCTTCACGAGGTAGGGCATCTCGAAGACGCCGTACATGTCCGCGATCGAGGACATCACGGTCGAGGGCTCGACCATGTCGAGGGTGCCGAGCTTCAACTTCTGCATCATCTCCTTGTCGCCGCCCAGCTGGCTCGAGCCGTAGGTCACGATCTTGTACTTGCCGGCGAGCTTCGCGTTTGCGCGCTTGGCGAACTCGTCGGCCGCGGCGCCGATGAGCGAGCCCGGCTCGCCCACGTGGCCGAGCTTGAGCTCCGTCTGCGCGCGGGCGGGCAGCACGGCGGCGAAGAGGGCGGCCGCGAGCGCGGCGCGGAAGATGGGTGCCTTCATGGGAGGTCTCCTCGGGAAGTCGGAATGGGATGCTTTCTTGTACCGGTAGTCTAAAGCGATGTGCGAACCGGCGTCGATTGATCCCGGTCAGGAAACTGTTGCGCGGGCGTATACAATCGGAGCTCGTCCGCCCCATGTCCGCCGCGATCCCATCCGCAGCCCCGACCCTTCGCCGCGACGCGGCGGTGATCTCGCTCGTGGGCTTCGCCCACGGCACCTCGCACTTCTTCCACTTCGTGATGCCCACGCTCTTCCCGTGGCTCATGCGCGACTTCGGGCTGTCGTTCACGCAGGTGGGCTCCACGATGACGGTGTTCTTCGTGGTCTCGGGCGTGGGCCAGGCGCTGGCGGGATTCGCGGTCGACCGCTTCGGGGCGCTGCGCGTCCTCTGCGCCGGCGTGGCGCTCCTCTCGACCGGCGGCCTCCTCCTCGCCGGGGCGGCGAGCTTCCCGATGGTCCTCGCCGCCGCGGCGGTGGCGGGCATCGGGAACTGCGTCTTCCATCCCGCCGACTTCACGATCCTCAATCGCCGGGTGAACGTCGCGCGGCTGGGCCATGCTTTTTCCGTGCACGGCCTCACGGGGAGCCTCGGCTGGGCGATCTCGCCCGTCTTCGTGATCGCGCTCGCGCAGTCGCTCGGCTGGCGCTGGGCCGCCGCGGGCGCGGCTTTCGTGGGGCTCGCCGCGCTCGCGTTCCTCTTCGCGAACCGGACGCTGCTGGACGACCGGGAGCTCAACGCGCAGCCCTCGACGCCGCGGCCCAAGGGCGGCTCCTTCGGCTTCCTCGGCGTGGGCGTGGTGTGGATGTGCTTCGCGTTCTTCCTGGTCGCCGTGATGGCGTTCGGCGGCCTGCAGAATTTCGGCCCGCCCGTGCTGGAGCGCACGTACGGGGTGAGCCTCGCGCTCGCGACCTCCGGGCTCACGACATACCTGCTGGGAAGCGCGGCCGGCGTGGCGGCGGGGGGCTTCTTCGCGTCGCGCGGGGAACACCAGGACCGGCTGGTCGCGGCCGCCCTCGCGTCCGCGGCGCTCTGCTCGATCGCGCTCGCGTCGGGCGCGGCGCCCGCTTGGAGCCTCGTGGCTCTGATGGGCATGATGGGCTTCGGCGTGGGCTTCTCCGGCCCCTCGCGCGACATCCTCGTGCGGCGCGCGGCCACGAGCACGTTCGGGTCCGCCGCCTACGGCCGCATCTACGGTTTCGTCTACTCGGGCATCGACACCGGGCTTGCGATCGCGCCGCTCGCCTTCGGCCTCTTCATGGACGCCGGCCGCTACGGCGCGGTGCTGTGGGGTGTCGCGACGATGCAGTGCCTCGCGATCCTCACGGCCCTCACCGTGGGATCCCGGTCGCGGGCGAGTCCGGATCCGTCGCGCCGCTGAGCGGGGCGTTCGCGCTTCCCCGCGCAATCGCGCGCCTGACGCGCAGGAACGGCTGCTCGATCCAGCGCCACGAGACCCAGGAGACGGTGAAGACCACCAGCGCGTAGCCCGGCAGCGAAAGCCATCCGCCGAAGATCGAGGGCCGCGTGTTCCACACCGCGAGGATCGGCAGGTGGCAGAGGTACGCCGAATAGCTGATGCGCCCGGCGAGCGTGAGGGGCCCGCGCCCCAGGGCGAGCGCCACGGGCCTCGCGCGGCTCGTGACCGCGGCGTAGAAGAGGAGGGTCAGGCCCGCGGAGGGCACGAGCCGAATGTGCTCCGGCGGCAGCGGGACGAGCCCCGCGACCGAGACGGCGAGGAGCGCCGCGCCCGCGAGCGCCGCGAAGGGCGCGGCCATGGGCGCGCTGCCGTGCCGGCGGGCGAGCCACGCGCGGGCGAGGACGATCCCGAGCGCGAAATGGCCGAGGAACGCCGGCAGCTGCGCCGAGAGCATCTCGCGCACCGTCGCCTCGGGCCAATGCCAGTGCTCGCCCAGGCGCAGCTCCAGGCCCACGAGCGGCCCGAGGCCGTGCGCCGCGGCCCATTGCCACCCGAGCGAGATCGCGATCGCCGCGGCGAGCGCGCGCCGCGGGGCGCGGATGAAGAAGGCGACGACAAGGGGCAGCAGGAGGTAGAACTGCACCTCGATGGGAAGCGTCCACAGCGCGCCGTTGATGCCCATGGAGCCGCTCGTGAGGGGCGACGTCCCCTGCAGGAAGAGCCCGTGCGCGACGCCGTTCCAGAGGTAGACGTAGAGATCCCGCCGCCAGTACGAGCGCCCGAGGAGGAGGGGGAGCGCGACCAGGAAGAGCAGCACCAGCTGCACGTAGTACGCGGGCAGGATCCGCCGCGCGCGCCGCACGTAAAAGGCCTTCGCGGAAGGTGGCGGCAGGCCCGCATTCGCGTGGGCGAGCCACGGAAGCGCCAGGAGGAAGCCCGAGAGGAGGAAGAAGAGGTCCACGCCCAGGTAGCCGTTCCGGACGAGCGCGTCCAGGGCGGGCATCGCGTGGAGCGCCTCGACCCAGGCATCGCCCTCGCGCAGGACGACGAAGTGGAACGCGACCACCCAGATCACGGCGATCCCGCGCAGCCCGTCCAGCACGGGGATGTCGCCCACCTCGGCGCGGACGCCCTCGCGCATCAGAAGGGCACCCGGTCGGCATAGCCGGTGAGCTCGAGGTAGCCGCGGCCGCCCGCGGCATGCTCGCCCGCGATGCGCACGGCGCCTTCCCAGTAGAGCGTGCCGGTGCTCGCGCGCGCATCGAGCTCCTGGTCGTCCATGATCGGCTCGAGGGTCCAGCGCCGCTCGCCAACGGTCACTTCCATGGAGATCGGGTAGGCGACGCCGGTGCGCGGCGACTTCCACGACCGGAGCGCCCGGAATCGCACCGCGTCGCCGGAGAACGAAAGGGGCGCGCCGCCGCGGGGACGGACGGTCGCCTGCGACCAGAGCACGCGTCCGTCGCGCGTGCGCATCCGGAACGCCATCACCGCGCTTCCGTCGTCCAGGTTCGCGCCCAGCCAGTCCCAGCCCGCCGCCTCGGGCGCGAGATACTCGCTCGACCATTCGTGATCGAGCCATGCGACGCCCGTCACCTCGCGCATGCGGCCCTGCGCCCGCACCCGTCCGGCGACGCGCAGCTGCGGCTCGCTGTAGTACTCGCTCGCCTGCGACGGAAGCGGGCCCTTGCGGCTGAATCCGCGATCGCCTTCGAGGAGCACGGGCTGCGTCGGCGTGAGGACGAGATCGAGGGCGAAGCCCTCGGAATCGATCCGCGTGCGGTAAGCGCCGGATTCGCGCGCGAGCGTCCAGTCGTCGATCCGCACGTCCGTCTCGCCGGCCTTCGCTTCCGCGAGGCCGTCGTAGGCGCGCGCGGAGCGCTCGCCGTGGAGGAGGTGCCCGGCCGCCGGGTCGGCGAGCGCCGCATGGGCGAAGAGGAGCTGGCGCGGTGCGAAGCGGCTCGGGCTCGATTCCGCCGCAGGGTTCCTCACGCGAAAGAACGTGACCTGGAAACCGAGCGGGCCGCCGGCGGATTCGAGGTGGCCCGTCACGTACCACCATTCGATGCGGAAGCCCGGATGCGCCCCCAGGTCTCGCGGGAACTGCAGGGCCGTGCCCGGCACCACCGGATCGAACGCGGCCGCGCCCGCGAAGAGCGCGGCGAGGGCCGCGAACGCAGCGATCGAAAAATTAGCCCTACGCATCGTCCTTCACCGCGAGCACGGCTTCGCGCCGCACCGCGAGCGCGCCGCTTGCGCGCGCGCCGGCCGCGCAGAGGACGACGATCGCGGCCACGAGCGCCGCGAGGGCGCCGAAAGGCCAGTGGACCTCGATCGTCCAGTGGAACGACTGCCGGTTCACGACCCGCACGAGCACGAGGCTCATCGCGATTCCGGACGCGAGGCCCATCGCGGCGCCAAGGGCTCCCGCGGCCGCGCCCTCGAGCGCCAGGAGCCGCAGCACGTCGCGCCGGGCGAGGCCCAGGAAGCGCAGCACCCCGAACTCGCGCCGCCGCGACCAGGCGAGCGCCGCGAAGCTGCTCGTCACGCCCGCGAGGCCGATCATGATCGCGATGGCCTCGAGCGCATAGGTGACCGCGAAGCTGCGATCGAAGATCTCGAGCGAGCGCCGCCGCAGGTCCGCGGCATCCTCGAACGAGAGCCCGGCCGCCGGGCCCAACGCCTCGCGCACCGCCCGCTCTCCCCGCGCGGCGTCGATTCCCGGCGCGAGGTGCAGCGCGAGATCGTTCGCGCTCTCGTCGCCCGTGAGGCGGCGATAGTCGTCGATGGGCATCACGACCGTGCCCCAGGTCCTCGCATAGTCGCGGATCACGCCCGCCACGCGCACCGGCGTCGCGCGGCCGGCGATCGGGAGCACGAGGCGCTTGCCCGTCTTCCAATGCCGAAGGTCGCGGGCCGCTTCCGAGATCCAGACCCACGGGATGTCGCCGGGCGGCGGCAGCGTGCCCGGCCGGGCCTCGAATCCCGCGAGGATGCGCGGCGTGACGGGCCGGGCGACGAGGGTGAGCGGCTCCGCGCGCGCGTCGAGGACCAGGCGGTCGTAGCGCAGCGCCTCGGCGCCGCGCACTTCGGGAAGCGACGCGATGGCGCGCTGCTGCGCCGGCGTGAGGAAGCCCGTGTCGCCGCCGGAGGCCGTCCGCAGGTACAGGTCCGCCCCCACCACGCCGCCCAGCCATTGCTCGAGCGAGACGCGGAACGAGAACACCATGATCGCCATCGCGACGCAGAGCGAGGCGCTCACCACGATGCCGGCGACGCTCGCCGCGAGGTGTCCCGGCAGGTGGCGAACCTGCGCCAACGCGAGGTCCGCGATGGGCGAATGCGGCGGGCGCGCGCGGGCGAGGAGGGCGCGGCAGATCGGCCCCACCGCGAGGACGGCGGCGGCGAGCCAGGCGGCGATCGCGGCGTACCCGCCGAGCGGGAGCCCGCCCACCGCTGGGGCAAGCAGCAGCGGGACGCCCACGAGCGCGAACCCGGCGGCGAGCCGGCCCGTCCCGCGCGCGACCGGAAGATCGATCGCGCGGTCGCGCAGCGCCTCGGCGACGGGAATGCGCCCCACGGCACGCGCGACCGCGAGCGCGGCGCCCATCGAGAGCGCGATCGCGAGGAGGGCGATGGCGCCCAGCGCCGCGGCATCCGGCGCGAACGGAACGTCGTGGCCGCTGAAGAAGCCGGCGCCCAGGTCCGCGCCGATCCGCTGCAGGAGCGCGCGGCTTCCGAGGACGCCCACCGCGGTGCCGAGTGCCGCGCCCATGGCGCCCAGCAGCGCGCCTTCGAGCGCGAGCTGGACGGCGAGCCCGCGGCGCGTGACGCCCAGCGCCCGCAGGAGCCCGAACTCCTGGCGGCGGCGCGCGGCCTGGAGCGCCAGCGTCGAGAAGACGAGGAACGCGCCGGTCGCGAGCGCCACGAGCGCCAGCGCGTCCAGGTTCACGCGGTACGCGCGCGAGATCGCGGCGGCGCGCTCGGAGATCGAGGCGGGAGGTGTCGCGACGATGCCCGGCGGAAGCGAGGCGGCGAGGGCTTGGGCGAACGCGTCCGGGCTCGCGCCGGGCTTCATGCGCAGGTCGATCCGCGTGAGCCTGCCGATGCGCGAGAACGCTTCCTGCGCGGCGGCGATGTCGACCACCGCCAGGTCGCCCGCGTCCGCGAGGCCCGAGAGGATTCCCGCCACGCGGAAGTCCACCACGCGGCTTCCCGCCACGAGGCGCAGGCGGCCGTCGCGGGCGAGGCGGAGCTGCGCGGCCGCGCCCGGCGAGAGCCAGGCGCTGCGCCCATCGAGGAGCGCCGCGGCCCGGGGAAGGGCGCCGGAATCCGGCGCGGTGACGAAAGCCGGCTGCAGGCGCGCGGCGCGAAGCGGGTCCAATCCCAGCACGCGCAGGGTGGTCCGTTCGCCCGCCACGGCCGCATCCACCTCGATCACGGGGCTCGCGACGGCCACCTCCGGCCGGCGCGCGATGTCGGGGAAGAGCCGCTCGTCGAAGCCGTTCCGCGGCCCGCGCACCTCGAGGTCCGCCGCGCCCGCGAGCGCGCGCGCCGAGCGGTCGATCTCGGCGAGCGCGGACGTGTGCACGGTATGGACGGCGCCCGCGAGCGCCACGCCCAGCGCGATGCAGAGGACCGTGAGTACCAGGCGTACGCGGTTCGCCGTGAGCGTTCCGCGCATCACGATGCCGAGGACGGCGGGCGACGCCGCGCGCGCCTTCACGCCGCCTCCAGCCGGCCGTGCGAGAGCCGCAGCACGCGATCCGCCCGCGCGGCGGCGAGCGCCGAGTGCGTGACCATCAACGCCGCGGCGCCCGAGCGCCGGACCGCGTCGCCCAGGCACGAGAGGACCGCGCCGGCGTTGGCTTCGTCCAGGTTGCCCGTGGGCTCGTCGGCGAGCACGAGGGCAGGCCGGTGCACCAGCGCGCGGGCGATCGCCACCCGCTGCATCTCGCCGCCGGAGAGGCTCCCGGGACGCCGATCCTCGAAGCCCGCGAGGCCCACCGCCGCGAGGCCCTCGGCCACGCGGCGTGCGCGCTCCGGACGGGGTGCGCCCAGGAGCGCGAGCGGCAGCGCGACGTTGTCGCCGACCGAGAGATAAGGCAGCAGGTGGAAGGCCTGGAAGACGAAGCCCACGCTTGCCCGCCGCCACATCGCGAGCGCCTCGTCGTCGCCGTAATCGAGCCGCTCGCCGTCGACCACCACCTCGCCCTCGTCCGGCCGGTCGAGCCCCGCGACGATGTGGAGCAGCGTCGACTTGCCCGACCCGGACTCGCCCACGATCGCGCACCATTCTCCACGCGCGACCGCGAGCCCGAGCCCGGCGAAGAGGGGTGCCGCGCCGAACGATTTGCCGAGGCCGCGCACCTCGAGCATGCGCGGTGCGCCGCTCAGACCCAGGCGACGATGCCGAGGATGGCCCCGCAGAAGGCGCTCAGCGCGGCCGCGCCCAGGAGCCAGCGCTTCTGCGTGAGCACC
>DATAMY010000082.1:0-28271 GCA_036266535.1 Usitatibacter sp.
GCTCGAAGCCGGCGCGGCGGAGGACAGGAGGAGCAGGAGCCGTGCCATTCGGACTAGCAGAGGGGGATGCGCGCTCCGAAAGGGCGAAAACGTCGCCGGCCAACGACGTGGCGTGCCGTCCTACGCGTACGTCGTTGATTCGCCACGCGCGAGCGCGTCGCCCGCGAGCGACGTCAGCGCGCGCGTGGGTACACCCGCGATTCCCACGCGGGCGGCGCGTAGCTCGGGTCGATGCGGCACGACTCGCCGTCGAAGCGCGGGAGGAAGCCGCGGCAGCGCGCGGCGACGTCCGCCGCGGCGGGCCGCTTGCCGTCGTCGATCCAGGCCACGAGCGCGGATAACGCGGCCGAGTACTCCGCGGCGCCGAGCGACCGGTGCTCCGCGCGCGCGGTGAAGACCTGCGCGAGGCGCGCGCCGTTGCCGGCCCGGTCGATCGCCTCGCGGTAGGCCGACTCGTGCTCGACGAACGCGGTGGGATCGCCGATGCCGTGCAGCGTGAGGACGGGCACCTCGATGCGTCCCGTGGGGTCGCTCCCGGCGGCGAGCTCCGCGAGCGCCGAAGGATCCGGCCGGTAGCGAGGCACGCCCGCGTTGAGGGCCGCATCGTCGTCCGTGCCCGAATAGCGCACGCCCAAGGTCGAGAAGGGATCG
Organism: Usitatibacter sp.; assembly: GCA_036266535.1. Lineage (GTDB taxonomy): Bacteria > Pseudomonadota > Gammaproteobacteria > Burkholderiales > Usitatibacteraceae > Usitatibacter. Next base: position 652 of record DATAMY010000082.1, read on the forward strand.
CGCCCGCCCAGGCGCTTCACCAGGTCCGCGAAGACGAGCGTGCCCCAGGCGAGGTGGGCGGCGAGCGTGCGTTCCGGGATGCGCGTCGCGGCCATGATCGAGGCGAGCGCGCGGCGTTGCCCGGGGCTGCGCTCGTCCGTGGGGAGGTTCGACCCCGTGCATTCGTCGAACCGCGCCCGGACGTCCGCACCGCTCATCGATTCGCCGGGGGGAAGTCCCATCCAGAGCGGATACGGCGTCTCGTTCGCCCGCGGATGGTTGCGGCAGTAGTACTGGTAGACGACGCGCAGATCCATGCGGAAGTCCTCTCCGCGCGAGCCGCCCGCGAGCTCGCCGCTCGTGAGGAGGGCGGCGTCGTAGGCGTGGGGATGGATCTCGATCGCGCGCGCGGCGACGTTCGCGCCCCAGCCCTGTCCGTGGAGCACGACCCGGCGCGGCGCGCCGAAGCGCGCGGCGAAGAGCGCGCGCACGCTCTCGAGGTCCTCCACCGCGCCGGGGATGTCGTATCCACCCTGGCGATAGCCCGTGCCCGCCCATGCGTAGCCCGCCTTGAGGAAAGCGGTCCACCGGCCGAAGTCGTCGGCGACGCGTTCCGCGACGGGAGGCTTCAGCTCCGGCCCGTCGCGCGCGTACACGACGAGCACGCGGTTCCAGCCGCGCGGAACGGCAAGGAGGTAGGGCGCGCCGTGCGGATCGATACCGGCCTGGCATTCGACGCCCTCCGGCGCGGACTCCGGGCATTTCGCGTTCTCCTGCGCGAACGCGGTCGCCGCCACGAACGCCGCGAGCACGCCCGCGATGCGAAACCTTGTCATCGATGCCTCCCAGCCGCGATTATGGCGGACGGGCGCGGCGTGCGGTGGTGATCAGCTAAGAAAGGCCGGACGATGAAGGCGGGCTGGCGGCGGATCTACGCCGCGTTGCGGGTGGGGCGGAGCAGGCTCGTGGGCCGCGGCCTCTTCGCGGGCGTTCCGATCGCGAAGCGCGCGAAGATCGGCGAGTTCGAGGGCGAGGCGATCGGGCTCCGGGAGGCGCGCCGGCGCGCGAAGGGCCGCGCGGTGATCGCGATCGTGGAGCTCGAGCGGCATGCGCTCGACGCCACGCGCTGGCGCCACGGCTTCCGGTTCATCAACCACTCTTGCGACCCGAACACCTTCATGCGCTGCACGCCGGCGCGCGCGGAGTTCTACGCGCGCCGGGACATCGCTCGTGGGGAGGAGCTCACGGTCGACTATGGCGAGAGCCACCACGACGGCCGCCTCGCGTGCCGGTGCGGCGCCGCGACCTGCCGGGGCTACATCTAGCGCGCTCCGCCTTCTATCCAGACTCAGTGCTTGACCGCGTCGCGCCCGCCCCCCATCGCGTGCATCCCGGGATGGGCGATGGTCGCGTTGAGCGCCGAGGCGAGGGCGGCATCGCCGCCGACGATCGAGGCCCACGCGAGCTCGATGCCTTTCCGCTTGCCCTTGAGGACGAGCTTGAATCCCTCCGGGGACACGGTGAGGGTGTACTTGTCGCCGTTCACCTCGAGCTCGCGCTTGAAGGTGGAATTGAGCTTGGTTGTCATGGCTGTCTCGCTTCCTCCCGTTCTTCGGGGGTGGGCCTCGTTTCGAGATCGCCCCGCGCGGCTTCCTCCGGGAACGCGAGGGCGACGCGGACGGGGCGAAGGGCGTGCTCGGGCACGGTCGCGCGCGCGGAGCGGCGCACGCCGTTGAATTCCGCGTCGATCCGGTAGCGGCCGGGGGCGAGCTTCACATAGCAGACCGGGCCGTCGGCCACCGCATCCACCGGCCGTGCTGCGCCGGGTCCCTCGAGCGGAGTGATCGCGAAATCGACGTCGGTAACATAGTCCCCCCGTCCCGCCACGAAGAACTCGAGCGCGAGGTTCGTTCCCCGCGCCTCTTCCTCGAGCGCTGCGCGCTCGCCGGAGCCGATGCCGCCGCAAAGGACGGCGCCCGGCACGCCCGGACCGGTCACGGCGCTCACGGAGAACGTCGCCGCCGCGCCCAGGATCAGGGCGGCGAGCGCGGGTTGGACCTTCATGTGTCGGGGATCCTTCGGGGATCGGGACTATGGGAAATGCGACCGTTGCGGTAGACCCCGCCGCGCCGGGCAAGATTCGGGGACCGGTCTTTCCGGACCATAGGGCTCAGGCGGCGAGAAGCTCGCTCACCTCTTCGTCCTGGACGGGCGGGAATTCGCGGTAGAAGCGCGAGACCGCGCCGAAGGGCTCGGGGACCGCGAGGGCGACGACCTCGTCCGCGAGCGGGCGCACGACGTCCAGGCCTTCCCGGGAGGCGACGGGGACCGCGCACACGATGGTGCGGGCGCCGCGCTCGCGCAGGAACCGGAGCGCCGCGGCCATGGTGGCACCGGTCGCGAGGCCGTCGTCGACCACGATCGCGACGCGGCCCGCGGGATCGAGCGCCGCCCGCAGGTGGCTCCAGCGGCGGCGCTGCGCGCGGATGCGCGCGAGCTGCGCGGCCTTCTCGCGCTCGAGGTACTCGCGGCTCACGGTCGCGAAGTCCGAATCGGAGGAGAGCGCGAACGCCCCGGACTCGTCGATCGCGCCGATCGCGAACTCCGGGTTGAACGGCGATCCGAGCTTCCCCACCAGCACCACGTCGAGGTCCCCGTCGAGGCGGTCCGCGACGATGCGGCCCATGGGCACGGCCCCGCGCGGGATGGCGAGCACGAGGGGATCCGTCCCGCGGAAGCGCAGGAGCGCGCGCGCGAGCTGGCAGGCGGCATCGAGTCGGTCTTGGAAGAGCATGGGCATTGGACGCTCCGGCCCCCCCGGGGATTCCGGACCGGACGCCGCGCCCGGTTGTCGGCGCCCGCGAAGGGCGGCGTGGGCGTTCCGGCGCCCGTCGTGGGCGGCGCGCCACAGGGATGGACGGCGGCCGCGCGAATCACCATACTGCGCGGCATGAAAATTCCCTTCCTCGCAGCGCTCTGCCTCGCCACGGTCCCCGCCCCAGTCCTGGCCATGACATCGGCCGCCGGCGCCGACCGTCCCAACCCCGCGATCGCGGCCGTGGTCTCGGAAGTCTCGCCCGCGCGGATCGAGGCGACCATCCGCACGCTCGCCGCTTTCGGCACGCGCAACTCGCTCTCCGACACCGTCTCGGACACGCGCGGCATCGGCGCCGCGCGCCGGTGGATCAAATCGCGGCTCGAGGAGTGCTCGCGCGAATCCGGCGGGCGGCTGCAGGTCGCCTTCGACGAGCACCACGTCGAATCCGGATCGCGCGTGCCGCGCCCCACCGATTTCGTGAACGTGGTCGCCACGCTCCCCGGCGACCAGGCGGAAAGCCGCGACCGGCTCTACGTGATCAGCGGGCACTACGACTCGATGCCGACCGATCCCACGGACGGTACCAGCGATGCGCCGGGCGCCAACGACGACGCCTCCGGCACGGCCGTCTCGATGGAGCTCGCGTGCGTGATGTCGCGCCACCACTTCGATGCGACGCTCGTCTTCCTGACCGTCGCGGGCGAAGAGCAGGGCCTCTACGGCTCGACCGGGTTCGCGAAGGCCGCGCGCGCGAAGGGCCTCGACATCCAGGGCATGATCACGAACGACATCGTGGGCAACACGAAGGGCGCGGACGGCGCCATCGACCAGGGGCGCCTGAGGCTCTTCTCGCAGGGCGTCCCGCCCGAGAAGGAGCTTTCGGACGACGTCCTCGCGGCGCTGCGCACGGGCGGCGACAACGACCTTCCTTCCCGCCAGCTCGCGCGCGCCATCGCCGCGGCTGCGGCGACGTACGTGCCGGGCCTTCGCATCCAGAGCGTGTGGCGCCGCGACCGGTACCTGCGCGGCGGCGACCATTTCCCGTTCCTCCAGGCGGGCTATCCGGCGGTGCGGTTCACGGAACCCGTCGAGAACTGGAACCACCAGCACCAGAACGTCCGGGTGGAAAAAGGGCTCCAGTACGGCGACCTGCCGGAGTTCGTGGACTTCGGCTACGTGGCGCAGGTCGCGCGCGTGAACGGGGCGGCGCTCGCATCGCTGGCACTCGCGCCCGCCGCGCCGCGCGAGGCGAAGATCGAGGCGCTCAAGCTCGAGAGCGACACCACGCTCTCGTGGGCGCCCAACCGCGAGCCGGACCTCGCGGGCTACCGCATCGTCTGGCGCGACACGAGCGCTTCCGATTGGCAGCATTCGAGGGACGTGGGGAATGTCACGCGCGTGACGCTCCCGGTCTCCAAGGACGACGTGGTCTTCGGCATCCAGGCCTACGACCGCGACGGCAACGTGTCGCCGGCGTCCTATCCGCTGCCGCTCTTCCCGCGCCGGCCTCCGGTCGTGAAGTAGCGGGGCCGGGCCGCGCTCAGAGCACGGGCGAGGTGAGCCGCGCGATCGACTCGAGGATCACCGTGAGGCGAGGGTTGCGCTTGCGGAACGGGAAGGGGTTGCTCGCCGCGCGGTCCGCCTCGAAGCGCGCCGCGAGCTTCTTCACCACCGCCGGGTCGTAGAACGCGGCCGCGATCTCGAAGTTGAGGCGAAAGCTCCGGTTGTCGAGGTTCGCGGTCCCCACCATCGCGACGCCGTCGTCCACGACGATTGTCTTCGCGTGCAGCATCGGCGGGCCGAACTCGAAGATCACGATCCCCGCCTTGGCGAGCGACTCGCAGTAGGTGTGCGAGGCCGCGGTCACGAGCCGCGAGTCGCCGAGCTTGGGCACGATCACCTGCACGTCCACGCCGCGGAGCTGAGCGATCCGCAGCGCCGATTCGAGCGGCTCGTCCGGGATGAGGTAGGGCGTCTCGATCCAGACCCGCGAGCGCGCGACCGAGAGCGCCGCGAGGAAGAAGGCGTGCAGCGGCGCGGACTCGTCGTCCGGCCCGGAGGCGAGGATCTGCACCGCTATGCCGGGATCGCACGCCGTCGCGGGAGGAAAGTACGAAGGCACGCTCTGCGGCGTGATGCGGAAGCTTCCGCCCGCGTACGTCCAGTTCTCGAGGAAGAGGCGCTGGATCTTCCGCACGGGCTCCCCCTCGATCCGTGCGTGCTCGTCGCGCCACGCCTCGCGCCCGGAGCGCGTGGCGCTCGCCGGGTCGTGGAGGTTCACCCCGCCCAGGTAGCCGATGGCGCCGTCGATCACGGCGATCTTCCGGTGCGTGCGGAAGTTCGCGAAGTTCAAGCTCGCGAGCGAGAGGCGCACCGGATTGAAGGGCAGGGTCTCGCCGCCCTTCTGCGTGAGCGGCATCCAGAACGATTGCTTCAACGCGGGCGAGCCCACGGCATCGTAGAGCACGCGCACCTCGACGCCGCGCTCGGCGGCCGCGGCGAGGAGGTCGCGGAAATGGGTCCCGACCGCGTCCGGCTCCCAGATGTAGTACTCGAGGTGGACGTGGTGGCGCGCGTGCTCGATCGCCTTCGCGAGCGAGGCGAGCTTCTCGTCGCCGTTGTCGAAGAGCCGCACGGAAGAGGCGAACGTGGGAGCGCCCTGCCCCAAGCGCCGCCCGACCGCGGCGAGCGCGGCCGCATCCTGAGCGAGCTCGGGCCGGGTCGCGGCGCAGGTGTTGCGCAGGTGCTCGGAGACCTGGCCGGCGAGCGAGCGGGCGACGCCGTAGCGGCGCCGGCGCCGGTGGAGGCGCCGCGGGCCGAAGACCATGTAGTAGAGGCCCGAGACCACCGGGAGCGCCACGAACGCGAAGATCCACGCGAGCGTGGCGGTGGGCGAGCGGCGGTTGAGGAGGAGGGATACCACGGCGAGGATGACCCACGCCACGTAGGAGGCGGCGAAGATCAGGAACCAGGGAAGCGCTTCCATGTCCGGAGGATACAATCAATCCCTCGGACGACCGAGAGGAGCGTGCCCATGACCGCCCGCCAGCCGCTGGATCCCGGATACAACGCCGCGCAGCTCCAGGGGCGCATCGCCCGCCAGTGGGACGACGACATCCTCGCCCGGCTGGTGGAATACGTCCGAATCCCCGCCAAGTCCCCGCACTTCGACCCGCGCTGGCGCGAGAGCGGGCACATCGAGGCGGCGGTCCGGCTCGCGCGCGACTGGCTGCTTCGCCAGCCCGTGACGGGCCTGGAGCTCGAGATCGTGCGCCTCGAGGGGCGCACGCCCGTGATCTTCTTCGACGTTCCCGCCACGCCGGGCGCGAGCGGCGAGACCGTGCTCCTCTACGGCCACCTCGACAAGCAGCCGGAGATGACCGGCTGGCGCCCGGAGCTGGGTCCTTGGACGCCGGTGATCGAGGAGGGGCGCCTCTACGGGCGCGGCGCCGCGGACGACGGCTACGCGGTCTTCGCCGCGCTCGCCGCGATCCTCGCCCTCGACGTGCAGGGCGTGCCGCGGCCGCGCTGCGTGGGCTTGATCGAGACCTGCGAGGAAAGCGGGAGCTACGACCTTCCGGCGTACCTGGACGCGCTCGCCCCGCGCATGGGAAGCGTGGGCCTCGTGATCGCGCTCGATTCCGGCGCGGGCAACTACGAGCAGCTCTGGGTGACCACGTCGCTGCGGGGGCTGGTGAACGGCCGGCTCTCGGTGAACATCCTCACCGAAGGCGTGCACTCCGGAGACGCGGGTGGCGTCGTGCCGTCCTCCTTCCGCATCGCGCGCGAGCTCCTCGACCGCCTGGACGATTCGCGCACCGGCATCGTCCGGCCGGGCGAGTTCGCCTGCGCGATCCCGGACGAGCGCCGCGAGCAGGCGCGCGAAGCCGCGCGCATCCTGGGCGACACGCTCTGGCAGCGCTTCCCGTGGTCGAGCTGCTGCGACGACCAGGGCACTGCGCGGCTCTTCGCGCAGCCCACGACGAAGGATCCCGTGGAGCTCGTCCTCAACCGCACGTGGCGCGCCGCGCTCGCGATCACCGGCGCGGACGGCCTTCCCGCGATCGAGTCCGCGGGGAACGTTCAGCGGCCGAACACGGCGCTCAAGCTCTCCATGCGCCTTCCGCCCATCGTGGACGCGGAAGCCGCGGCCCGCACCATGAAGCGCATGCTCGAGTCCGACGCTCCCTATTCCGCCGTGGTGCGCTTCGACTGCGACTCGGCGGCGACGGGATGGAACGCGCCCTCGGCCGCGCCGTGGCTCTCGGAGGCGCTGGACGAGGCCTCGCGGGTGCTCTTCGGGAAAGGCGCCGCATACATGGGCGAGGGCGGGACGATCCCCTTCATGGGAATGCTGGGCGCCAAGTTCCCGCAGGCGCAGATCCTCGTGACCGGCGTCCTGGGGCCCCGCTCGAACGCGCACGGCCCGAACGAGTTCCTGGACATCGCCTACGCGAAGAAGGTCACCGCGGCGACCGCGATGGTGATCGCGGCGATGTAGCGTCAAGCGGGCTGCGGCACGCCCGCGCGGGCGAGCTCCGCGATGCGGTGCGCGTCCGAGGGCTCGGCGAAGAAGTGGCCCTGCGCGCCCTCGCAGCCGAGCGCCGCCATCTGCGCGCGCTGCTCGTCGCTCTCCACGCCTTCCGCGATCACGCGCAGCCCCAGGCTCGCCGCCATGGACGCCGTCGCCTGCACGATCGCCGCGCACTCGCGCCGCACGGGACACGCGCTCACGAGCGAGCGGTCGATCTTCACCACGTCGATGGGAAGCCCGCGCACGAGTCCCAGCGACGAGAAGCCGCTCCCGAAGTTGTCGATCGCGAGGCCCACGCCCAGCGCCTTGAGGGCGCGTAGCGACCGGTGCACCGCGTCGCCTCCGTCCATGAGGACCGGCTCCGCGATCTCGAGCCGGAGCGAGGCCGGAGCGAGCCCGTGCACCTCGAGCGCGCGGCGCACCTGCTCGGCGAGGTCGGTCTGCTGCACCTGGCGCGCCGAGAGGTTCACGGAGACCACGAGATTCGCGCCGCCGTCGCGCCACGCGCGCGCGTCCGCGATCGCGCGGCCGAGCACCCAGGCTCCGATCGCGTTGACGGTGCCCGTCTCCTCCGCGAGCGGCATGAACTCGCGCGGCGCCACGATCCCCGCCTCCGGGTCGCGCCACCGCAGGAGCGCCTCGACCGCCACCATGCGACCGCTCGCGAGGTCGATCTCCGGCTGGTAGTCGAGGAAGAACTCGTCGCGCTCGAGCGCCGCGCGCACGCGCCGCTCCTGCTCGAGGCGCCGGTGCGAGATCACGTTCAGCTCCGGCGAGTAGAACTGGAACGTGTTCCGCCCGCGCTCCTTCGACTGGTACATCGCGGTGTCGGCGTTGCGCAGGAGCGTCTCGGCGTCGTCGGCGTCCTCCGGGAAGGTCGCGATGCCGATGCTCGCCGAGACCGACGCCTCGCGCCAGTCCACCGGCACCGGCCCCTCGACGAGTGCCAGCACCTTCTGCGCGACGATCATGAGCTCCTCCGGCCCGCCGTGCTCCTCGATCAGCAGCACGAACTCGTCGCCTCCCAGGCGCGCGACGAGGTCGCTCTGGCGCACGGCCGACACCAGCCGCTCGGCGATGGTCTTGAGGAGCGCGTCACCCGCCGCGTGACCCATCGTGTCGTTCACCTCCTTGAAGCGGTCGAGGTCCACGAAGAGGACGGAGAACTGCACCGAGCGCCGGCGGGCCTTGTGCACCGCGCGGTCGAGGGACTCGAGGAACATCGCGCGGTTGGCGAGCCCCGTGAGCGGGTCGTGCAGGGCTTTCCTGCGCATGTCCTCCTGGATGCGCTTCCGGTCGTCGATGTTGGCGAGCGCGATGAGGAGGCAGACCACGCCCGCGTAGCGCACCGGCTGCGCCGACATGAGGAGCCAGGAATGGTGCCCGCCCGCGCTCTTCAGGTGCACCTCGAAATCGTCGACCTTGCCCTCGCGCGAGAGCTGCTCGCCCAACGCCGCGCGGATCGCGGGATCGGCATGGAGGTCCGAGAACGAGCGCTGCACCGCCGCTTCCAGCTCGAGCCCCAGCTGCGCGAGCGCCTTCCCGTTCAGGTAGAGGAGCCGCTGGTCCGACAGGCGCGCGATGAGGAGCGGCATGGGCGCCGTCTCGATCACGTGCCGCAGCTGCGCCTCGCTCTCCGAGAGCGCGGCCTGCAGCTTCTCGTTCTGCATGAGGAAGCGGCGCGAGAGCGTGATGCCGGCGATGAGGAGGATCGCCGTGATGACGAGGATGCCGGTGGCGAGCAGCGACTGCGCCGTGCGCTCCATCTCGTCCAGCGTCTCCGCGAAGTCCTTCTCGAGGGGTGCCAGCGACCGGTGGATGCGATCGATCCGCCGCGCGAACGCCTCCGCATCCGGCCGCGGGACCGCCCCGCCCGCGTCGTGCAGCGCCCGCGCGATGTCGTTCAGCTCGCGCACCGACGGGTCGCTCCGGATCCACACGGTCATCACGTATTCCATCGGGCCGAAGCCGCGCAGGAGCCGGTAGAGCGAGAGGAGGCCGTCGATGTTGTCCGGGTGGACGCCGCCCGCGGAGAGGCCGCGGCGCACGATCTCGCCATCCGGCGCGGGCTTCGAGAGCTCGAGGCGCGCGATGCGATCGCCCTCGATCACGCCGATCGCGCGGCGGTACGCGTCGTAGTCCTCCTCCGAATGGTCCAGGGCGTAGCGCGTGAGGTAGAAGGCCGCATCCTTCTCCGCCTTGGCCCATGCGCTCTCCGCGGAGACGAAGGCGTGGCCCGCGGAAAGGAGCCGCGCGCTGTACACCGTGAGCCCGAGGAGGCAGATCACGATCCCCACGAAGACCCACACGATCGCGACGGGGCGCGACCGGGCCGCGAGGGATCCCGGTTCGGGAGATGAGTCCGTGCCGCCGCCGATCATGACGATGCCGCTCTCCTGATGGTCTTGTCAGCCCGTCGAAGCGTCCTGAAATCGGACATTCAACCCTTCGAGTCGTTCAGGATATGCGATTCGCCCGACGAGCGGCGCCCTGAGGCCGACGGACGCCGCGCGCGCGCCGTAAAAAATACTGGCGGTTACAATGACCGGGCCATGAACGTCCTCTCCGTCCGCTCGATCCTCGCAGGCCGCGCCAGCGCCGACGAGCCCGTGACCGTCCGTGGCTGGGTGCGCACCCGCCGCGATTCGAAGGCGGGCCTCTCGTTCGTGCACGTCTCGGACGGCTCGTGCTTCCATCCCGTGCAGGTCGTGGCCCCCGCCGCGCTCGCGAACTACGCGACGGAGGTGCAGCGGCTCACCGCGGGCTGCGCCGTCGAGGCGACCGGGACCATCGTCCCCTCGCCCGCGAAGGGGCAGCCGTTCGAGATGCAGGCGACGTCGATCCGCGTCGTGGGATGGGTCGAGGACCCGGACACGTACCCGATCCAGCCCAAGGCGCACACGCTCGAGTTCCTGCGCGAGGTGGCGCACCTGCGGCCGCGCACCAACGTGATCGGCGCGGCCTCCCGGGTGCGGCACACGCTCGCGCAGGCGATCCACCGCTTCTTCGACGAGGACGGCTTCGTGTGGGTGAACACGCCCATCATCACGGCCTCGGACGCGGAGGGCGCGGGCGAGCTCTTCCGCGTCTCGACGCTCGACCTCGCGAATCCTCCGCGGACGCCGAACGGCAAGGTCGACTTCGCGCAGGACTTCTTCGGGCGCGAGGCGTTCCTCACCGTCTCGGGGCAGCTCAACGTCGAGGCGTACTGCATGGCGCTCTCGAAGGTCTACACGTTCGGGCCCACGTTCCGCGCGGAGAACTCGAACACGAGCCGGCACCTCGCGGAGTTCTGGATGATCGAGCCGGAGATCGCCTTCGCGGACCTGGCGGACGACGCGACGCTCGCCGAGCGGCTCCTGAAGCACGTTTTCCGCGCGGTCCTGGCCGAGCGCCCGGACGACATGGCGTTCTTCGAGGAGCGGATCGAGAAGGGCGTGATCGCGAAGCTGCAGGCGATGGTCGACACGCCGTTCGTCCGCATGGACTACACCGAGGCGATCTCGATCCTCGAGAAGTCGAAGCAGAAGTTCGAGTACGCGGTGAAGTGGGGCATGGACCTCCAGAGCGAGCACGAGCGCTTCCTCGCCGAGAAGCACGTGGGCGGCCCGGTGATCCTCATGAACTACCCGAAGGAGATCAAGGCGTTCTACATGCGCCTGAACGACGACGGGAAGACGGTCGCCGCGATGGACGTGCTCGCCCCGGGGATCGGCGAGATCATCGGGGGATCGCAGCGCGAGGAGCGCCTGGACATCCTCGACCGGCGGATCGGCGAGTCGGGGCTCGACCCCGCGTCCTACGGCTGGTACCGGGATCTTCGCCGCTACGGCACCGTCCCGCACGCGGGCTTCGGCCTGGGATTCGAGCGCACGGTCGCCTACGTGACGGGCCTCGCCAACGTCCGGGACGTGATCCCGTTCCCGCGCACCCCGGGCCACGCCCGCTACTGAGCCCCGCGCGCCGCGGTCGGCGAGGGGCCGCGGCGGCCCCCTCCGGCGGCCCCTTGGTACAATTCGCACCCTGGTTTCCGCATTTCGTCCCTTTCGGCTACCCGCCGGGCCGGGACATGCCTAACCTCTTGCATCCAAAAGAAAACAAGCGCCCCATGCCCCTCCGGTTCCTGCCGTTCGTCCTCGTCCTGGCGCTCGCCGCGGCCTGCAAGGGTCCCGCCGCGGCCCCGGCCGGCGTTTCCGCGCCCCTCCTCATCGCGCCGGAAGACCTCCACACGATCCAGAACGCGTCCCTCAGCTCCGGCCCCGCGATCACCGGCACGATCCAGCCCGAGCGCAAGGCCGACCTCAGGGCGGAGGTCCCCGCGGTGGTCCTCGCGGTCCTCAAGGAGAACGGCGACGCGGTGAAGAAGGGCGATCTCCTCGTGCGCCTGGACGACACCTCGATCCGCGACGCGCTCGCCTCTTCCGAGGCCGCGCGCCGGGCGGCGGAGCAGGCCTACGAGCAGGCGCAGCGCCAGTTCGAGCGGATGACGACGCTGCGCAAGTCGGGCATGGCCTCCGCGCAGCAGGTCGAGGACGCCGAGATCCGCCGCAACAACACGCAGAGCGACATGGAAGGTGCCCGCGCCCGCGTCGTGAGCGCGCGCCAGCAGATGCAGCGCACCGAGGTGCGCGCGCCCTTCGACGGCGTGGTGAGCGAGCGCAAGGTCTCCGCCGGGGACACGGCCCAGGTCGGGAAGGAGCTCCTCAAGGTGATCGACCCGCGCAGCATGCGGTTCGAGGCGCTCATCGCCGCGGACCACGTGGGCGAGGTGCACCCGGGCCAGAACGTGAGCTTCCGCGTGAACGGCTACGGCGAGCAGGAATTCGCCGGGCGGGTGCGGCGCGTGAACCCGGCGGCCAATCCCACGACGCGGCAGGTCGAGGTCCTGGTCGACTTCGTGGGCGAGAAGCAGCCGCACCTCGCCGGCCTCTACGCCGAGGGGCGCCTCGAGACGAATACCCGCACGACGCTCACCATCCCCGCGAGCGCCGTCGTGCGCGATGGCGATCACGCCTCCGCTTTCCGGGTGGCGGGCGCCAAGCTCCAGAAGGTCCCGCTCACGCTGGGCGATCGCGACCCGCGCACGGGCGAGTTCGCCATCGCCAAGGGCCTCGCGGAGGGCGACCGCGTGCTCCGCTACCCGACCTCGCTCCTGAAGGATGGGCAGGCCGTGCAGGCCTCGGGGCCGCAGGCCGCCGCGGTCGCCTCGTCCACGCCGCCCAAGTGAGCCTCCGGGAGCGCGCATGATCCTCTCCGACTTCAGCATCCGCCGCCCCGTCGCGACCGTGGTGATCATCATCGCGCTCATGTGCCTGGGGCTCATCGCCCTGAAGAAGCTCCGCGTGAACAACATTCCGGACGTGGAGCAGCCCGTCATGGTGGTGACGATCCCGTATCCGGGCGCTTCCCCCGAGACGGTCGAGCGCGAGATCGTGAACCGGGTCGAGAAAGCGCTGCAGAGCATCCCGCAGGTCTACGAGATCCGGTCGACCTCGGCGGACAGCCAGGCGCAGATCGTCATCATCTTCAACTTCAAGAAGAACATGTCGGACGCGGCCGACGAGATCCGGAACGCGATCGCGACGGTGCGCTACAAGCTGCCGGTGGAGATGCGCGACCCGATCCTCACGCGGGTGGATCCGTCGGCGCAGCCGATCATGCAGCTGGCGCTCTCCTCGACCACGCAGAGCCATGCGGAGATCTCCCGCCTCGCGGAAGACGTGATCGCGGACCGTTTCCGCTCGATCGACGGGGTCGCGGTGGTGACCGTGAACGGCTCGTTGAGCCGCGAGCTCTCGGTGCTCCTCCACGCGGAGAAGCTGCGCGAGTACAACGTGTCGGTGGCCGAGGTCGTCGCCGCCCTGCGGGCGCAGAACACCACCGCCCCCGTGGGGCGCGTGAAGGGCCCGCTCGACGAGCAGAACATCCGGCTGGTAGGGCGCATCGCCTCGCCCGCCGACTTCAACGACATCGTGGTCAAGCGAAGCGGCGACCAGATCGTGCGCCTCGCGCAGGTCGCGACGCCGCAGGACGGCTTCGCCGAGCTCGCGGGGTTCAGCGTGAGGAACGGCCACCCCAACGTGGGCCTTTCCATCACCCGCTCGCGCGATGCGAGCACGGTCTCCGTCGCCGCGCGCATCCGCGACATGGTGGGCGAGCTGAACAAGACGCTCCCGAAGGGAACGAAGCTCGAGGTCACGCAGGATGGCGGCAAGGACGCGGAGAACAGCCTCCACAACGTGGTGGACGCGCTCATGTTCGGGGCGCTCCTCACGATCTTCGTGGTGTACGCGTTCCTCAACTCCTGGCGCTCGACGCTCATCACCGGGCTCTCGCTCCCCACCTCGGCCATCGCCGCCTTCATCGCGATCTGGGCGTGCGGCTTCACGCTGAACTTCATGACGCTCCTGGGGCTCTCGCTCGCGATCGGCGTCCTCATCGACGACGCCATCGTCGTGCGGGAGAACATCGTCCGGCACATGGAGCGGGGCGAGGACCGCGTGACCGCCTCGCGCGCGGGCACGGCGGAGATCGGGCTCGCGGTCACCGCGACCACGCTTTCGATCCTGGCGGTCTTCATTCCCGTGGCGTTCATGGGCGGCGGCGCGGGCGAGTGGTTCCGGCCCTTCGCGCTCACGGTCGCGACCTCCGTCCTCGTGAGCCTCTACGTCTCCTTCACGCTCGATCCGATGCTCTCCGCGTACTGGGGAGACCCGGTGGGCTACCGGGACCAGGAGAAGCGGGGCATCCGGAAGGCGCTCGCGCGCTTCAACGACTGGTTCGACCGGCAGTCCGACCGCTACGGGAACGTGATCGCCTGGGCGCTGCACCACCGGCGCTGGATGGCGGTGATCGCCGTGGTCACCTTCGCGTGCGCCGTCGTGCTGCAGGCGACCGTCGGCGGCTCGACGTTCCTCCCCCCCTCCGACTACGGCACCATCGCGATCGACGTGCGCACGCCCTCCTCGGCGAGCCTCGACTACGCCCGGTTGAAGGTCGAGAAGGCGGCGGAGCTCGCCCGCACCATCCCGGAGACCGTCGCCACCAACAGCACCGTCTACGCGGGCGGCGGACGCGTCTACGTGGACATCGGCAAGAGCAACAAGCGCCGCCGTGGCCACATCGAGATCGCGGCCGAGCTCCGCACGCTCCTCGCGCGCCTCGTGGGCGCGGAGTACGTGGTGATCGAGGACCTGAACCAGGGCGTGAGGAAGCCCGTGCAGATCCAGTTCATGGGACCGGACTCGCGGCGCCTCATGGCGATCACCGGCGACTTCATGGACCGCATGAAGGCGATCCCGGGCGCCGTGGACGTGGGGCTTTCCGAGCAGGAGCCGAAGGACGAGCTCAAGATCGAGCTGGACCGCGGGCTCGCCAACTCCCTCGGCATCTCGGTGAATGACGCGGCGCAGTCTCTGCGCGTGGCCTTCGCCGGCGTCGAGGTGGGCGACTGGATCGATCCCACCGGCGAGACGCGCGACGTGTCCGTGCGCTTGGCCCCCGAGGATCGCGTCGACGCCTCGAACATCGAGCATCTCCCGATCGCCGTCACGGGCACCAACATGATGGTGCCGCTCGACCAGATCGCGAACGTGACGATGGGCAAGGGCCCGGCGCAGATCCAGCACCTGGACGGCAAGCGCATGGTCGCGGTCGCCGCGAACACCCAGGGCCGCGCCTCGGGCGAGGTGACGGCGGATGCGCTGAAGCTCGCCAGGGCCATCGACTTCCCGGACGGCTACGGCATCAAGCTGGGCGGGGCCTCGCGCGACCAGCAGGAAGTCTTCAGCGAGATGTTCACCTCGCTCGTGATGGGCATCGCGCTCATGTACCTCGTGCTCGTGATGCAGTTCGGCTCCTTCACGGCGCCGCTCCCGGTGATGCTCTCGCTCCCGCTCTCGCTGATCGGCGTGGTGGTGGCGCTCCTCCTCACGCACGGGACGCTGAACCTCATGAGCTTCATCGGGATCATCATGCTGATGGGCCTGGTCGCGAAGAACGCGATCCTCCTCCTCGACTGCGCGAGGAAGGAAGAGGCGCAGGGCGTGGCGCGCGAGGAGGCGCTCATGCACGCGGGGCGCGTGCGGCTGCGGCCGATCCTCATGACCACCTTCGCCCTCATCGCCGGGATGATGCCGGTCGCGATCGGGGTGGGGGAGGGCGGCGAGTTCTACCGCCCGATGGCGGTCGCGATCATCGGCGGCACCATCACGTCGACCCTCCTCACGCTCCTCGTCGTCCCGACCTTCTACGACTCCATCGAGATCGCGCGCGACCGGGCCATCGCCAAGTTCCGCCGCCGCGCCGTGGGCTGGAACCCGCTCGTGGCCTTCGTCGCGACGATCGTGGAGGCGATCCTCACGCTGCTCCTGGTCCGCTTCGCCTACCGGGCGGCGAAGCGCGTGGTTTTCCGCGGGCGTGGGGCGGCTCCCGCGCCGGAACCGGAGGCGGTGCCGGTCCACCCGGGCGACTGAAGGGCTCCCGCCCCGTCCCAGCCTTACAATTCCTTACGTTCCTCAGGGCGGAACGGGGGTCCGGAATGGGCGCTCGCGGTATGATCGCAGGTCGCCCCCATGACCGAATCGCGCCCTCAATCCGCCCGCCATCCGCGCCGCAAGTGGCTCGTGGCCGCCGCCATTGCGCTCGTCGTCGCGGGCGCGGTCGGCTGGCGCCTCGCGGGCAAGGGCGGCGAGGCCAAGGGCGCGCGAAAGGCGGGCGGCCCGGTCGTGGTGGTCTCCGCCCTGGCGACGACCCGGGATGTCCCGGTCCGGCTCACCGCCAACGGCACGGTGACGGCGCTGCAGACCGTCGACGTCCGCTCGCAGATCACGAGCATCGTGAAGCAGGTGAACATCCGCGAGGGCCAGTTCGTGCGCCCGGGCGAGCTCCTCTTCACGCTCGAGTCCGGCACGGAAGCCGCGAACCTCCGGAAGGCGCAGGCGCAGGTCGAGAAGGACCAGGCGGACCTCGCCACCGCGCAGAGGAACCTCGAGCGCCAGCGCGAGCTCTTCCGGCAGAAGTTCATCTCGCAGGCCGCGCTCGACACCGTGCAGAACTCGGTGGACACGCTCACGGGACAGATCGCGATCGACCGCGCGGCGGTCGAGGGGGCGCGCGTGGCGCTGGGCTACACGGAGATCCGCGCGCCCTTCGCCGGCCGCACCGGCATCATCAACGTGCGGCCCGGAAGCCTCGTGCAGCCGGGCTCGAACGCGAGCTCGGCCGCTTCGCCCGCCCTGGTCACGATCACGCAGGTCGACCCGATCACGGTCGCGTTCACGCTCCCCGAGAAGGAGCTTCCGGGGTTGCAGCAGGCGCTCGCGGCGGGCCCCGTGTCCGCGGTCGCCGCCCCGCCGGCGGGCGGGAGCTTCACCGGGAAGATCGTGTTCGTCGACAACGCCGTCGATCCCGCGACCGGGACCATTCGCCTCAAGGCGGAGTTCGCGAACCCGCAGTCGCGCCTGTGGCCGGGCATGTTCGTGAACGTGCAGGTGTCGCCCCGCACCCTCCAGAAGGCGACGGTCGTGCCGACGCAGGCCGTGCAGAACGGGCCCGACGGCCGGTTCGTCTACGTGGTGGGCGCGGACGGCAAGGTCCAGCAGCGCAACGTGAAGCTCGCCTACGTCGAGGAAGGGATCTCCGTCGTGGACGGCGTCGAGGCGGGCGCGCGCGTCGTGGTCGAGGGCGCGCAGAACCTGAGGCCCGGAAGCGCCGTCGCGGAGGCGGACCGCTCCGGCCCCGGCGCGACGGAAGAGGCGGCCAAGGTCGAGGGGCGGAAGCGCAAGGCCGCCGCGGCGAAGCCCGCCTGAGCGAAGAAAGCGCGGCGTGAACATCTCCGAGCCGTTCATCCGCCGTCCGGTGATGACCGTGCTGCTCTCCGCGGCGGCGGTCGTCGCGGGCATCCTGGCGTACGGCGGCATCCCCATCGCGGCCCTCCCGCAGTTCGACACGCCCACGATCCAGGTGACCGCGGTGCTGCCCGGCGCGGGCCCCGAGACCATGGCGTCCTCGGTCGCGACGCCGCTCGAGAAGCAGTTCTCCACGATCTCGAGCCTCGACGTCATCAGCTCGACCTCGACCCAGGGGCAGACGGACATCACGCTCGAGTTCAGCCAGGACCGCAACATCGACGAGGCGGCGGTGGACGTGCAGGCGGCGCTCTTCCGCGCGTCGCGGAACCTCCCGCCGGAGATGACGACGCCGCCGTCCTACCGCAAGGTGAACCCGGGCGAGTTCTCGATCATCTTCGTGACGCTCACGTCGCCGTCGATGGCGCTCTCGGAGCTCGACAGCTACGCGGAGAACCTCATCTCGCCCACGCTCTCGACGCTTCCGGGCGTGGCGCAGATCAGCGTCGCGGGCCAGAAGCGCTTCGCCGTGCGGGTGCAGGCGCGGCCGGATGCGCTCGCCTCCCGCAACCTCACGATGGACGACCTCGCCGCGGCGATCAAGGCGGCAAACGCGAATTCCCCGGTGGGAACGCTCGACGGGGCACGCCAGACGCTCACGATCCAGGCGAACCGCCAGCTCGCCCGCGCCGCGGACTTCCGGCCGATCATCGTCGCGAACCTCCCGAACGGCAGCGTCGTGCGCCTGGAGGACGTGGCCGACGTGGAGGACAGCGTCGAGTCGGTGAAGACCGCGAGCTGGTCGAACGGCGAGCCCTCCATCGCGCTCTTCATCCAGCGCCAGCCGGGGGCGAACACGGTGGCCGCCATCGACTCCATCAAGGCGGCGCTCCCGGCGATCCTCGCGCAGATGCCGAAATCGGTCGACCTCCAGATCCAGCTCGACCGGTCGATCTCGATCCGCGCGGCGATCCACGACGTGAAGATCACGCTCGGGATCACCGCCGTGCTGGTGGTCCTCGTGATCTACCTGTTCCTCCGCCGGCCCTCGGCCACCATCATCCCGGCGCTCTCGCTTCCCATCTCGCTCATCGGCACGCTGGCGCTCATGCGGGCGCTGGGCCTTTCGATCGACAACGTCTCGCTGCTGGGCATCACGCTCGCCGTGGGCCTCGTGGTGGACGACGCGATCGTCATGCTCGAGAACATCGTGCGCCACGTCGAGCGCGGCATGGATCCCTTCGAGGCGGCGATCCTGGGATCGAAGGAGATGTGGTTCACGATCGTCTCGATCTCGATCTCGCTCGTCGCCGTCTTCATCCCGATCTTCTTCATGCCGGGCGTGGTGGGCGGGCTCTTCCACGAGTTCGCGATCGTGGTCTCCCTCGCGATCCTCGTGTCGGCGGGCGTCTCCCTCACGCTGGTCCCGATGCTCGCGAGCCGCTACATCCGGCACGAGCGCGAGGACGATCCGGTGCTCCGGTGGACGGCGTGGTTCGAGCGCTTCTTCCAGTGGGTGCTGCGCCTGTACACGCGCCTCCTCGACTGGTGCCTCGTCCACCGGCTCGTGGTCCTCGTGGTCGCGGCGGGCACCCTCGCCGCCACGATCGCGCTCGTGGTCGCCATGCCGAAGGGCTTCTTCCCCACGGAGGACATCGGCCAGATCTCCGTGAACGTCGAGGCGGTCGAGGACATCTCGTTCCCCGCGATGACGGCGCTCCTCGAGCGCGTGGACCGCGTCGTGCGCGACAACCCGTCGGTCGAGTCGTCGCTCACCCGGGCGGACGCGACCAACACCGGGCGCATGTTCCTGAACCTCAAGCCCCGCGGCGAGCGCCCGCCGATGCAGCAGGTGCTGGAGGACCTCCGGAAGAGTGTCCGCGTCGTGCCGGGCGTGAACGTCTATTTCAACCCGATCCAGAACCTGCGGATCGGCGGGCGCGTCTCGAAGAGCCAGTTCCAGTACGTGATGCGCAGCGTCGAGCCGGGGCAGCTCCTCGAGTACTCGCAGAAGCTGATGGGCCTCATGCGGCCGGATCCGATGTTCCGCGACGTGACGAGCGACGCGCAGCTGAAGGGCCTGCAGGCGGAGCTTCGGATCGACCGCGACAAGGCGAACGCCCTGGGCGTGAACATCCAGGACATCCGCACGGCGCTCTATACCGCGTTCGGCGACCGGCAGGTCTCCACGATCTACACCTCCGTCGACTCCTACCAGGTGATCCTGCAGGCGTCGGACGCGGACAAGCGCGACGAGAGCGCGTTCGCGAAGGTCTTCGTGCGCGGCAAGGGCGGCGCGCTCGTGCCCCTGTCGAGCATCTCGAGCGTCGAGCGCACCGTGGGTCCCGTCGCGATCAACCACACGGGACAGCTGCAGTCGATCACCGTCTCCTTCAACCTCGCTCCCGGCGCGTCGCTGGGCCAGGCGGCGGACAAGATCGAGGCGTGGCGCGAAGAGATGCGGATGCCGCCCTCGGTCCTCACGAGCTGGGGCGGGGACGCGGCCGCGTTCCAGGCCTCGCAGTCGAGCCAGGTGTGGCTCATCGTGAGCGCGCTCCTCGTGATCTACGTGCTCCTGGGCGTCCTCTACGAGAGCTACATCCATCCGCTCACGATCCTCGCGGGCCTTCCGTCCGCGGCCGTGGGCGCGCTCCTTACGTTGACGATCTTCGGCCAGGACCTCTCGATCATCGCGACGATCGGCATCCTGATGCTCATCGGGATCGTGAAGAAGAACGCGATCATGATGATCGACTTCGCGCTCGCGGCGCAGCGCGAGCAGGGGATGGCGCCGCGCGAGGCGATCCGGCAGGCGTGCCTGCTGCGCTTCCGGCCGATCCTCATGACCACCTTCGCCGCGATGATGGGCGCGATCCCGATCGCGCTGGGCCTGGGCACCGGGGCGGAGCTGCGCCAGCCGCTGGGCCTCGCGGTCGTGGGCGGCCTCGCCTTCTCGCAGGTGATCACGCTCTTCATCACCCCCGTGATCTACCTCTACCTCGACCGCTACTCCGGCAAGGGGCCTGTCACGCGCCCGGTGGGCGCGCACGAGCCCGAGCCCGCGCCGGTTCCCACGGGCGACTGACCGCGTGGCGCCGCGCGTCCTCGCCGAGGAATACTGGGCGGACAAGAAGGGCGTGCGCCTCTGGGTGTACCGGAAGCGCGCGGAGGGCGTGGCGGCGCGCGGGCGGCTCTTCTGCGTCCACGGCTCGTCCTATTCCGGGAAGACCATGTTCGACCTCCAGGTGCCGGACCGCGAGGGCTACTCGCTCATGGACCATTTCGCGCGCCGCGGCTACGACGTGTGGACCATGGACCACGAGGGCTACGGGCACTCGGACCGCACCGCCTCGAGCTCGGACATCGAGAGCGGCGTGGCCGACCTCGCGGCCGCCATGACCGTGGTCGAGAAGGCGGGCGTTCCGCCGCGCTTCGCGTTCTTCGGGCAGTCGTCCGGGGCGCTTCGCGCGGGGCGCTTCGCGAACCGCCATCCCCGGCACGTGGAGAAGCTCGTCCTCGACGCCTTCGTCTGGACGGGGAAGGATGCGCCGACGCTCGGCGAGCGCGCGAAGAAGCTCGACGAATACCGCGCGAGCAACCGCCGGCCCGTGAGCGCCGAGTTCTACCGGAGCGTCTTCACGCGCGACCATTCCGGCGCCGCGGAGCCCATGCTGGGTGACATCGTCGCGGCCGAGGAGCTGCGATACGGCGACTCGGTGCCGACCGGCACCTACGTGGACATGCTGACCCGGCTCCCGCTCGTGGACCCGGAGAAGATCGCGTGCCCCGTTCTCATTATCCGCGCCGAGCACGACGGCATCGCGACGGACGAGGACGTGCTCGCGTTCTGGTCGCGCCTCCCGCACCCGGACAAGGCTCTCATGAAGATCGGCGGCATGGCGCACACCGCGTTCCTGGGCGTGAACCGCGCGCGCTTCCACCACGCGCTCGCGAGCTTCCTCGAGATGCCGCCGCGCGTCGACCTCGCGGCCGGCAAGGGCTGAATACCGGGGCTCGGCTTTTCTCGGCCTCGAGCTTCGCGGGCGTCGATTGAATTTTCCGCGGTGCGGAAAGTCGAAACGGGCTTCCCCCCATCCAGCGGAACCGCCATGGTCCCCGATCCCGCCCGCATCGCGCCGCTCGTGCGCCAACTCCTGGTCGAGCTGGGGGAAGACCCCGAGCGCGAGGGCCTGCTGCGCACGCCGGAGCGGGTCGCGAAGGCGCTCGCCTTCCTCACGCACGGCTACCGGAGCGACCTGAAGTCGGTCATCAACGACGCGCTCTTCACGCAGGACACCGGGAGCATGGTCATCGTGAAGGACATCGAGGTGTACAGCATGTGCGAGCACCACATGCTGCCGTTCTTCGGCCGCTGCCACGTGGGCTACATCCCGAACGGCAAGGTCTTCGGCGTGAGCAAGCTCGCGCGGCTTGTGGACATGTACGCGCGCCGCCTGCAGCTCCAGGAGCGGCTCACGGAGCAGATCTCGCGCGTCATCATGGAGGAGGTCGACGCCAGGGGCGTGGGCGTGATGATCGAGGCGAAGCACCTGTGCATGATGATGCGCGGCGTGGAGAAGCAGAACTCCGTGATGGTCACTTCTTCCGTCCTCGGCGTCTTCCGCGACCAGCTCGCGACCCGGGAGGAATTCCTGACGCTCGTGGGGCGCGGGGCGTGAGCGCCGCGCTCGCGGGGCAGGCCGCGCTCGTCACCGGCGGCGACAGCGGCATCGGCGCGGAGGTGTGCCGCGTGCTCGCGGCGGCGGGCGCGGTGGTGGGGATCAACTACCTCCACGACGCGACCGCGGCGCAGGCCATGCGGCAGGAGATCGCCCGCACCGGCGGCCGCGCCGTCCCGGTGATGGCGGACGTCTCGGACGAGGCCGCGGTCGCCGCGATGTTCGAGCGCTTCGTGGCGGAGGCGGGCCGCGTCGACATCGTGGTCGCGAACGCCGGCATCCAGATCGACGCCGCCGCGGCGGAAATGACGGCGGCCGCCTGGCGGCGCGTGATCGACGTGAACCTCACCGGCCAGTTCTTCTGCGCGCGCGAGGCCATCCGGCGCTTCCGCGCGCAGCCGCCGCTCGCCGCGTCGCGCGCGCGGGGCAAGATCGTGTGCATGAGCTCAGTGCACGAGGTGATCCCCTGGGCGGGGCACGTGAACTACGCGGCGTCCAAGGGCGGGGTCATGCTCATGATGAAGTCGCTCGCGCAGGAGGTGGCCCCCGAGCGCATCCGCGTGAACGCCATCGCGCCCGGCGCGATCGCCACGCCCATCAACCGGCCCGCGTGGGAGACGCCGGAAGCGCGCGCGCGGCTGGTGAAGCTCATTCCCTACGGCCGCGTGGGCGAGCCGCTCGACATCGCGAAGGCGGCGCTCTGGCTGGTCTCGGAAGAATCGGACTACGTGACCGGCACGACCCTCTTCGTGGACGGCGGCATGACGCTCTATCCCGGTTTCGTCGATAACGGCTAGGGGTCCGCGGCGGCTTGGTAAACTCCCGGGCATGATCCTCCTCGGCATGCTCGATTCCCCCTACGTGCGGCGCGTCGCGATCTCGCTCGATCTCATGGGCGTCGCCTTCGAGCACCGTCCCCTCTCCGTCTTCCGCACGTACGACGAGTTCCGGAAGGTGAACCCGGTCGTGAAGGCGCCGTCCCTCGTCTGCGACGACGGCACGGTGCTCATGGATTCCACGTTGATCCTCGACCACGTGGAGACGCTGGTCGATCCGGCGCGGCGGTTGATGCCCGCGGAGGTGGCGGCGCGGCGCGAGGCGCTTCGCCTCGTGGGCTTGGCGATGGCGGCGTGCGAGAAGGGCGTGCAGATCTTCTACGAGCGGAGCACCCGTCCGCCGGAGAAGCGCCACGAGCCTTGGGTCGAGCGCATCGTCCAGCAGGCGAACGCCGCGTTCCGCGAGCTCGAGCCCGCCGCGGCGCGGGCCAAACCGTGGCTGCAGGGAAATCGCTTCAACGCGGCGGACGTCGCGGTGGCGTGCGCCTGGCGCTTCGCTCAGTACTACGATGCGGCCGAGATCCCGGCCGCGCAATACCCCGCGCTCGTCGCCTATTCGAGCCGTGCGGAGGCACGGCCGGAATTCAAGGCCACCCCGCTCGACTGAGGCTCACCGCTCGCGCCAGATCGCGGCCTCGCTGAAGCCCAGGACCGCGAAATCCTCCGCTCGCAGCGGCGCATCCCCTACGCAGTAGAAGTCGTCCAGCTGCGGCGGCGCGACCGGCGTTCCGGAAAGCATGGCGTGCACCTGGCCGCGATGGTGGATCTGGTGCTGGAAAAGGTGCGCGAGGATCCGCGTGCGGCTCGCGCCCCGCGAGACTGCGCTCGAGCGCGTCCCCGTAGAAACGGTCCACGGTGAGGATGTGGCTCAACGTCGCCTTGATCGAGGGGAAGAAGCTCGTGCGGGGCGCCGCGAAGTCCGCCTGCGAGAGGCGGCCCGCACGCTTCGAGGAGCCGGTGGTTCGCCCAGGCGTTGTTGTACGCCTCGGTGGCGAAGTGGTGCGCGAGCGAGTGGGGGGAGGCCATGCCCTATAGTAAAGTGCCCATCCCGGAACGCAACCGCGAGCGCCTTGTCCCTCTCCGCCATCCTCTCGCTCGACGACTTCGAGCACGCCGCCCGGCGGCGGCTCCCGCGCCCCGTGTTCGCGTACGTCTCCGGCGCGGTCGAGACCAACGCTTCGTGGCGGGACAACCGCGCGGCGTTCGACGCGTGGGGATTCGTCCCGCGGGTCCTCGTGGACGTCTCGAAGCGGAGCGCCAGGGCGAAGCTCCTGGGACGCGAGTACGCGCAGCCCTTCGGCATCGCGCCGATGGGGATCGCTGCGCTCTCGGCCTATCGCGGCGACATCGTGCTCGCGCGCGGGGCGGCCGCGGAGGGGATCCCGTTCGCCATGAGCGGCTCGTCCCTCATCCGCCTGGAGGAAGTGGCGAAGGCGAATCCGGACGCGTGGTTCCAGGCGTACCTCCCCGGCGAGGAGCGCCGGTTCGCACCGCTCATCGACCGCGTCGCCGCGGCCGGGTTCGGCACGCTCGTCGTGACGGTCGACGTGGCCGTCCTCTCGAACCGCGAGAACAACGTCCGCGCCGGCTTCTCGACGCCGCTTCGCCCGACGCTTCGCCTCGCCTGGGACGGCATCACGCACCCGCGCTGGCTCTTCGGCAATGCGCTTCCCACGCTCGCGCGCCACGGGATGCCGCATTTCGAGAACTCGTTCGCCGAGCGCGGGGCGCCGATCCTCGCGCGGAACGTCGAGCGCGACTTCAGCCAGCGCGACCATCTGCACTGGGGGCACCTGGAGAAGATCCGGCGCCAATGGGGCGGAAAGCTCGTGGTGAAGGGCATCGTCCACGAGGCCGATGCCCGGATCGCACGGGAGAGCGGCGTCGATGGCATCGTCGTCTCGAACCACGGCGGACGCCAGCTCGACGGCACCGTCTCGGGGCTGCGCGCGCTCCCCGCCATCGCCGCGGCGAAGGGCGCGATGGCCGTGATGGTCGACGGCGGCATCCGCCGCGGCACGGACGTGCTGAAGGCGCTTTGCCTGGGCGCGGACTTCGTGTGGGTAGGCCGGCCGTTCAACTATGCCGCGGCGGTCGCGGGCGAGGCGGGCGTGCGGCACGCGGCGGGGATCCTCGCGGGCGAGATCCACCGCAACATGGCGCTCCTCGGCGTGAATACGGTGGCCGAGCTGGGCCCGGAGCGCCTCGCCCGGCTCTAGGCGCTCGCGAGTCCCGCCGCCTCGGCGATGATCGCGTACGAGCGCAGGCGCGCCGCGCGGTCCCACGTTTCGGAAACGAGGATGAGCTCGTCCGCCTCGGTCGCGTCGATCACCTGCTGCAGGCCCTCGGCCACGCGCTCGCGGCCGCCGACCACCATGAGCGCCATGCGCTCCGCGATCGCGAGCGCTTCGCCGCGCGTCCAGAGGCCTTCCATGCTCTCGACCGGCGGCTGCAGTCCCGCGCGTTGCCCCCGGATGATGCCGAGCGTGCGCAGGTACATGCTGGTCGCGAGCCGCTCGGCCTCGAGGTCGCCCTCGGCGGCGACCACCGGCACGCCCACCATGACGCGGGGCTCCCCGAGCGCGGGCGACGGCTGGAATTCAGCGCGATAGATGTCGATCGCCTCGAGGAGGTCCGCGGGCGCGAAGTGCGAGGCGAATGCATAGGGCCGGCCGATCTTCGCGGCGAGGTGCGCGCTGTAGACGCTCGAGCCCAGGATCCACACCGGCACCTCGAGGCCCGCGCCGGGGATCGCCTTCACCGCTTGCCCGGGCGCGGGAGGCGCGAGGAAGGAGAGGAGCTCGGCCACGTTCGCGTCGAAATCCGCGCCCGTGGAGTGCCGGCGGAGCGCCCGCATCGTGAGCGGGTCCGTGCCCGGAGCGCGGCCGAGGCCCAGGTCGATGCGGCCCGGATAGATCGACTCGAGCGTGCCCACCTGCTCCGCGACCACGATGGGCGCGTGGTTGGGGAGCATGATGCCGCCGGAACCCACGCGGATCCGCCCGGTGTTGGCGGCGATGTAGCCCATGAGGACCACGGTCGCGCTGCTGGCGATTCCCTCGAGGTTGTGGTGCTCCGCGATCCAGTAGCGCGAGTAGCCCAGGCGCTCGACGTGGCGCGCGAGATCGCGCGAGGCGCGGAACGCCTCTCCCACGTCGCCGCCGTCCGGATAGGTGACGAGGTCCAGGACCGAGAGGGGCGTCGCGGCGAGCGTCTTCTTCTTCATGGTCGTGCCTCGAAGCGGAAACGGCAGCCCGCGGGCTGCCGTTCGTGGGGGCGGGAAGCGCTCAATCGATCGGCTTGATCGCCGTCGCCTGCTTGCCCTTCGGTCCTTCCTTCACCTCGAACTCCACCTTCTGGTTCTCCTTGAGGGTCTTGAAGCCGCTCCCCTGGATCTCGGAGAAGTGGGCGAAGAGATCCTCGCCGCCGCCATCCGGCTTGATGAATCCGAAGCCCTTGGAGTCGTTGAACCACTTGACGGTACCGGTGCTCATTGCGTTTCCTTTCGTTTGAAGACCCTGGACATCCCCCAGGGATGGGGCGAGCGACAAAAGGAACGCAAGGCGGAAACTGAAGTTAGATCGTCGTGTTTATCGACGGTACCTGGAGTTCACTGCTTACCGTACCTCCTCACTGCGAGCCCGATTATACGCGGGAAATTCGCCCGTCCTCGGCCCCGCGCAGCCTCGCTTTAAGCTCCGCGAAAGGCAACCGTTGTAGCCTTTGCGTGCTGTCTTTCACAGGACGGTCACTAGGTTCGGTGTGCCCCGGCGGAACCCCGGGCACACCGTTTTTTTTTTGCGCTCGCGGCTGCGCGGCCTAGAATCCGCCCATGCCGTCGCCCCCCGAGCGCTGGGACATCTTCTGCCGCGTCGTCGACAACTACGGCGACGTGGGCGTCTCCTGGCGCCTCGCCCGCCAGCTCGCCGCGGAGCACGGAAAGCGCGTGCGCCTGTGGCTGGACGACCTCACGGTGCTGGCGAAGCTGCGGCCCGAGATCGATCCGCGCTACGACCTCCAGCCGCTCGAGGGCGTGCAGGTGGCGCGGATGCGCGAGCCTTTCGTCGCAGAGGATGTCGCGGACGTCGTGGTCGAGACCTTCGGCTGCGATCCGCCGGAGCCCTACGTGCTCGCGATGGCGGGCCGCACGCCGCGGCCGCGCTGGGTGAACCTCGAGTACCTGAGCGCCGAGGAGTGGGTGGAGGGAAGCCACGCGCTCCCGTCGCCGAATCCGCGCCTGCCGCTCGTGAAGCACTACTACTTCCCCGGCTTCACCGCGCGGACCGGCGGGCTCCTGCGCGAGCGCGGGCTCGTCGAGCGGCGGCGCGCGTTCCAGGGCGATGTCCGCGCGCAGGCGGCGTTCTGGAAATCGGTGGCGGGCCGGGTCCCGCCGGCGCGCGCGCTCAAGGTGAGCCTCTTCGGCTATTCGGGGGCGCCCTTCGACGGGCTCGTCCGGAGCGTCGCGTCCTACCCAGGCCCGGTCTGGCTCGTCGCACCCGAAGGGGTGGCGGCCACGGCGCTCGGGGACCGCGAGCCCGCGCATCCGACCATCCGCCGGAACCGGCAGGACGGGGGCGAGCGGCGCGAGGTGGAGGTGGTGGTGGTGCCTTTCCTCCCGCAGGACCGCTACGACGAGCTCCTCTGGGCCTGCGACGTGAACTTCGTCCGCGGCGAGGACTCGTTCGTGCGGGCCCAATGGGCGGGGCGCCCGTTCGCCTGGCACATCTATCCCCAGGACGACGGGGCGCACCGGGTGAAGCTCGCGGCGTTCCTGCGCCGCTACACCGAGCCGCTCGACCGGGCCCGGGCGGCCGCGGTGACCGGCCTCTGGGAGGCCTGGAACCGGCGGGACGGGTCCGTGCCGCCGGGCGCCGCCCCCCCGGCGCTGGCCGAGGCCTGGGCGGATTTCATCGGCCGGCGGGAGGC
>DATAMY010000083.1:0-27299 GCA_036266535.1 Usitatibacter sp.
CCCGGACCGCGGGACAGAGGGCGCCCACCGCGAAGAACCGGCTCGCCACCGCGACGCCGAGGGCGCCGGAGGGATGCCGTGCGACGAGGGACCAGGTCATCGCCCCGATTCTACAGGCGGCCGGACGACAGGTTCATGAAAGGAAACCCGACCCGCTGTTGCGGTTTTATTCCATCGCACCGATGATATTTCGCCCTGCGAGGTGGGGGCTGCTCGATATAGGATCGCGCGGACGGCAGGCAACGGGCATAACAAACAACAAAGGGGGAATGACGCAATGAAGCTCAAGGTCGCAGTCGCCGCGGCGCTCGCCGCCGGCGTGGGCACGGCTCCGGTACTCGCACAGCAGGCCCCGCAGCAGAAGGAGCGGATCGAGGTGACGGGCTCGTCGATCAAGCGGATCGACGCGGAGACGGCGCTCCCCGTGCAGATCATCACGCACGAGGACATCGAGCGCACCGGCGCCTCCACGACGGAGGAGCTCCTGAAGACGGTCACCGCCATCACGGGCTTCGGCAGCGTCGTCGTGGCGCAGGCGAACGGCACGATCACCACCTCGCAATCGAACATCTCGCTGCGGGCCCTGGGCGCGACCCGCACGCTCGTCCTCGTGAACGGACGGCGCGTGACGGTTTTCGGCGGCACCACCGCCATCGCGGTCGACGTGAACAGCATCCCGCTCGCGGCGATCGAGCGGATCGAGGTCCTGAAGGACGGCGCCTCGTCCCTGTACGGCAGCGACGCGATCGCGGGCGTCGTGAACTTCATCCTGCGGAAGGACTTCCACGGCGCGGACGTGAGCGTGAGCTACGGCGCGCCCACGCGGAGCGGCGGCGGGTCCGAGAAGAACATCACGGCCTTCGCGGGCTTCGGCGATCCGGACCGCTACAACGTGACGCTCGGGATCGGCTACAAGAAGATCGACGAGATCATGGGCTCGGACCGCTCGTCGTTCGCGCACAACATCAACGTCGGGCAGAACAACGATCTCAGCTCGACCATCGCCTTCCCGGGCAACATCCTCTACGGCCCGAACTTCGCGCGGCTCGCGAGCCCGGCGTTCCCGAACTGCGGCCCGACGGGCATCGTGTCGCCCTTCTTCAACGGCAACATCAACTCCGGCCAGGCCTGCCGCTTCGAGAACAGCCCCTTCCTCTCCGTGCAGCCCGAGACCGAGAACAAGTTCGCCCTGCTGAACGGGCGCCTGCGCCTCACCTCGCAGGTTGACGCGTACTTCGAGAGCGGTTTCACGCGGAACTCGGAGCGCTACCACACGCAGCCCGTCCCGGTCGCCGAGAACACGCAGCTCCCGACGACGAACCCGTACATCCCGTTCATCAACAACCTCATCGCGACCCAGTATCCAAACCTCGCGGCGGGACTCCGCCGCTTCGCGACCCTGGGCGACACGCTCGTGCTCCTTCCCACCACGAGCCCGTTCTACCCGCGCGCGTTCGTGGCCTCGCTGGGGCTTCCGACCGACCAGCCCATCGCCTTCCGCTACCGCGACTTCGTGCAGGGCCTGCGCCTCACCGAGGACTCCGCGGATACCTCCCGCGTCCTCGCGGGCGTGAAGGGCACCGCCGGCGCCTGGGATTTCGACTCCGGCATCCTGTATAGCGAGAGCAAGGCGAAGTCGAACCTCATCTCCGGCTACCCGCTCACCTCCGCCTTCCTCGAGCTCCTCGACACGGGCGTCATCAACCCCTTCGGGCCGACGACGGATCCTGCAGCGCTCGCGGCCGCCGACGCCGCGCAGTTCCGGGGCACGGTCTACAGCTCCAAGACCTCGATGACGAGCGCCGACGCGAAGCTGAGCCGCGAGCTCTTCCAGCTCCGCGGCGGCCCGGTCGGCATCGCGTTCGGCGGCGAGCTCCGCGAGGAGAAATTCGTCTTCGATCCGTCCCAGGCCTTCCAGGTAGGCGACATCGGCGGCTTCGGCGGGAACGTCCTCTCGATCGACCGCAAGCGCCACGTGAGCTCGGTCTACACCGAGGTCGCCGCACCCATCTTCCGCAGCTTCGAGGCGGACGTGGGCGTGCGCTACGACAACTATCAGAACATCGGCTCGACCACGAACCCGAAGTTCTCCTTCCGCTGGACGCCGAACCAGCAGGTCCTCGTGCGCGGCTCGGTGGGCTCGGGCTTCCGCGCGCCGTCCCTGACCGACCTCTACACGCCGCAAGCGGCGAGCGTGACCGCCAACGGGACGCGCGATCCGCTGCGCTGCCCGAACCCGGCGACGGGCCTTCCGGCGGACTGCAACAACCAGTTCGCGACGATCACGGGCGGCAACCCGGACTTGAAGCCCGAGAAGTCGCTCTCCCGCACGTTGGGCGTGATCTTCGAGCCCTCGCGTGAGTTCTCGCTGGGCGTGGACGCGTTCTGGATCAACCTCAAGGACTCGATCACGATCGGCGGGTTGAACCCCGCGTTCATCCTCGCGAACGCCGCCAACGCCCAGCAGTTCTCGAGCTTCATCGTGCGCGGCGCGCCGGACGGGAACGCGAGCGGCCTGGGCCCGATCACCGGGATCATCGCCACGACGTCGAACCTCTTCAAGCAGTACGTCGCGGGATACGACGTGAACGTGCTCTGGAGGGTCTTCAAGAGCGGCAACCGGAGCGTGGTCCTCAAGCTGGACGGGACCTACCTCGCGGCGTTCGACCAGCAGAACCCGGACGGCAGCTACACGAGCGGCCTCGACCGCGCGCTTCGCGCGGGCGGCGGCGTGGTCCCGCGCTGGCACCACGTGGCGAGCGCGGTGTACACGGCCGGGGCCTGGGAAGGCACGCTGATCCAGAACTACCAGAAGCACTACGCGGACCAGCTTTCGACCTTCAACCCGGCGCCGCGCGAGGTGGCCTCCTACGAGACCTACGATGCGCAGGTCGCCTACCGCGGGATCCGCAACGTGCGCCTGGGCCTCGGCGTGAAGAACATCCTCGACCGCGATCCGCCGTACACCAACGCGGGCGGACAGTTCGCCGCGGGCTACGACGTGACCTACGCCGACGTGCGCGGGCGGTTCGTGTACGGGACGGTGAACTACAGCTTCCGCTGAACGGGCGGGGCCGAGGGCCAGGTGCGATTCGCACCTGGCCCTTTTTCTTTTGGAGCTCGGCTGGCGCACAAATTGCTGGGCGGATGAATCGGGGACGGTGGCCCCCGGAATGCCGGGGCCATCGCCCGCGCCCTGGCAAGAATTGCCTCGGCGCGAAACGTTTTCATCCAGGAACGAGGAGACTTCCATGCCCATCGGCGCCACCTTCCACGACTGGACCGAAGCGACGCTCACGTCGCTCGGCGCGGCCCTCGCCCTCATCTTCGCGGCGGTTCCCAAGATCATCGGCTTCGCGCTGATCCTCCTGATCGGCTGGTTCGTGGCCTCGCTCATCCAGCGCGCGGTGGCCGGGCTCGCGCGGGCCGTCCACTTCAACAACCTCGCCCGCCGCTCCGGCTTCTCGGACTTCGTGCAGCGCATCGGCATCGACACCGATGCCTCCGGCTTCCTGGGGCATCTCGCGAAATGGTTCATCCGGCTCATCGCCCTCATCGTCGCGTTCGACGCGCTGGGGCTCCCCGCCGTCTCGGACGTGCTCCGGCAGCTCCTGCTGTGGCTCCCGAACGTGGTCGTGGCGCTCGTGGTCCTCGTGATCGGCGGCATCGCGGCCAACGCGCTCGCGAACCTGGTCCGGGCGTCGACCTCCGAGGCGGGCTTCTCCAGCCCCGGCATGATCGCCAAGGTGGCGCGCGTGACGGTCTGGGCGTTCGCGATCGTGGTCGCCGTGAACCAGATCGGGATCGCGGAGACGCTCGTCAACACGCTCTTCATGGCGGTGGTCGGCGCGGCCGCCCTCGCCTTCGGACTCGCGTTCGGCCTGGGCGGGCGCGAGGCCGCGGCGGACATGGTGCGCCGAAGCTACCGCCAGGCCCGCGAGGAAGGACCGCGCATCGAGCGCGCGGCGGAGACCGCCGGCGACATCGCCGCGAACCAGGCGACGCCGCCCTTCAACCGCCGCGCCTCCGACCGCCCCGCCTTCGGCGACGACTAGCGGAAGTCGGCGACCTGCCGCGCATCCCCCGTGAGCTGGAGGATGTGCATGCCGGTGTTCGCGCGGTCGACGATGTAGACGTAGCCGCGGTCGTCCACGTCCACGTTGTTGGTCTGGATCGCGACCTTGCAGCGCTCGGCCGCGCCCTTGCCGACGCAGCGCTTGTCGGTGCGGTCGGTGACGGCGGGGATGTAGTACGCGACTTCCTTCGGATGGTAGGGGTCGCGGATGTCGAGCGCGCGCACGCCCGCGTTGAAGAAGGCGATGAAGACCATGCGCCGGTAGTAGATGGGCGTCATGTTCTCGTTGGAGGAGTGGGAGCCGAAACGCCCGCCGCGGGCGCAGAAGTTCCCGCTCGCCTCCGGCACCGTCCAGCTAGAGATGTTGAACGGGTGCTTCTCGGCCGTGATGTCCGCGATCCACACCATCTGCCGCGCCTCGCCGCACTCGTTCACGAGCGACTCGTCGACGATCACCGCGAAGTCCCGCTTGCTCCCCTCCTTGTCCTTCGCGAACTCGGCGATGGGGACGCCCAGCACGGGGAACGTGGTGTGCGCCCCGTTGGTGGGCGGCAGGTACATGCGGCCCACCTCGGGATAGTCGAGGTTCGCGTCCGTGGGCGCCGCCGGGCCCTCGAGGAGCTTCTTGCGGTCGACGATCTGCAGGATGCCGCGCTTGTTCGTCCCGTAGCCGAAGTAGATGCGGTTCCCCTCGGGGCCCGTGGAGATCGGCCCGTGGAGCTCCTCCGGCGCTTCGCCCTTGGTACCCGGCTGCTGGCCGGCCAGCCCGAAGTTGCGGATGAACCGCGGATGCGCCGGGTCGGAGAGGTCGTAGACCTGCGTCATGCGGCGCACGCGCCAGCCCTCCAGCCCGGAGACGAGATACGCGATGCCGGTGTCGCACTCCCACCAACTCTTGTGCGTCCCCTTCACCTTCACGATCGTGGTGACCATCCTCGGCTGCGCGGGTTGGGTCACGTCCCAGATCTCGTGCGCCTTGTTGCCGAACGGGCGCAGGAGGTAGACCTTCGACTTGTCCGCCTTCGGGAGCGTCGCGCCGTCGCACACGCGCACCATCTGCGCGCCGCCGGTCTCGCCGTCTCCGGGCTCGCCGGGGATGTGCGCGAGGAGCTTCGGCGCGCGCGGGTCGGTCACGTCGACGATGGAGGTTCCGTTGTCCTCGTCCACGCCGGTGATCGGATTGCGCGTCCTGCCGCCGTGGTGGCCGATGTAGGCGATCCAGCGATCGCCCTGGCGATGCACGAGGGGCTGGTAGGCGCTGCGGCCCGCGAGGTCCTGGTAGCCCACGAGCTCCATGTTGCGCGATTCGGCGGTGCCCCCCGCCTGCGCCGGCGCGCCCGCTCCCACGGCCGAGGGCGCCATGGCAACCGCCTTCCGGTAGTACGACTCGTCCACGTAGCGCGAGACGTCCGTGAGCTCCTTCCGCGGGCGGCCGAAGTCGCTGCGGAGCTTCAGCACCGTGGCGGCACCGGCCATGTCGATGCTGCCGTCCTTGCGAAGGCCCTCGTCCTTCCCGCCGAGGAGCGCATCCCACGCCTGGGCCGCGGACTGCGCGCTCGCCCGCGGGAGGTGCTTGAGGTAGATCGCCACCGCCTCGTCGCGATGGGCGGGGTCGGCGAGCCAATGGAGCGCATCGACATACGCGCGTCCGAACCGCACGAGCTCCGCCTCGTGCGCCCGCGCCCACTCCCGGCGCACCACGAAGAGCGTCGCCTGGTAGGGCCCGATCGAGGACGAATCCGCCAGCACCGGGTAGCCCTTCGCGCGGGGGGCGAGGTCGATGGGCGAGGTCACGATGGTGGCGACGGTCTTCCCGGTCATGAGCGCCTGCGCGCGCTCTCCGGTGCCACCCATGTTCTCCAGCCGGTAGTCGGACTCCGAAAGTCCGCCCTCCTCCAGGAACTTCCGCATCACCAGCGAGTAGCCGGTGCTGGGCGCATCCACGGCGAGCGATTTGCCCTTGAGGTCCGCGATCGACTTGATCGAGGGATCGGCCATCAGGCGAATGCCGCCGGTGAGCCCGCCCAGCACCGCGACGAGATCGGCGGGACGGTCGAGCGGCGCCTCGCCCTGCCCCTCGTCGTAGCCCACGACGTTGTCGAACGTGGTGAAGGCGATGTCGAACTTGCCCTGCACCAGGTTCTGCACCAGGTACACCGAGCCGGGCGTCGAGGTGATGTTCACCTCCAGACCCTGCGCGGCGAAATAGCCCTTGTCGCCGGCGACCCAGAGCGGCCAGTTGGCGCCGCCGAAGAAGACGATCAGCTGGAGCGGCGTCGCGGCGGCGGCCATGGCGGGCAGCATCGCGGCGAGCACGGCGAGACGGGCGATGGCACGGGCGATCTTCACGTCGGGTTCCTCCTGGCGGGACGAGGCGGACTCACTGCACGGGGATCTTCGCGTTTTTCACGACGTCCTGCATCCGGGCGGTCTCCTCGCGAAGGAACGCGTCGAAGGCGGCGGGCGCCATCGGCATGGGCTCGGCGCCCAGCGCCGCGAGCTTCCGATGCATGTCGGGCGTCGCGAGGATCTTCACGAGCTCGGCGTTCAGGCGGTCGACGATCGGCCGGGGTGTGCCGGAAGGAGCCAGCATCGCCACCCAGAACGTGTACTCGGAACCCTTGTACCCGGCCTCGGCCGTGGTCGGCACGTCCGGCAACAGGGGCGAGCGCTTCGGCGTGCCCACCGCGAGCGCCTTGACGCGTCCGTCCTGGATGAACGGGAGGGCGGAGGCGAGCGGAGCGAAGAAGAAGTCCAGCCGTCCCGTGGCGGTCTCCGTGAGGGCCTCGGGCGTTCCCCGGAACGGCACGTGCACGGCGTCGAAGCCGGCCGTGAGGCGGAAGATCTCCGCGTTCATGTGCGTGGCGCTCCCCGTCCCGGCGGACCCGTAGTTGAGCGCGCCAGGCTGGGCACGCGCCCGCCGGACGAGGTCGTCCACGTCCTTGAACCCCTTGGAAGGCGCCGCGATCAGCACGTTCGGCAGGCTCGCGAGCGGCGTCACGCCCGCGAAATCCCGCAGCGTGTCGTAGGGCAGGTGCGAGTAGATCGACGGGTTCGCGACGTGTCCCGCGGAGTGCACGAGGAACGTGTACCCGTCCGGCGCGCTCTTCGCGACCTGGGCCGCGCCGAGGGTGCCGCCGGCCCCACCCCGGTTCTCGATGATGACCGGCTGGCCCAGCGCCTTCGACAACGGCTCGCCCACGGTGCGCGCGATGATGTCCGTCGCGCTGCCGGCGGTGAAGGGGACGATCACGTGGATCGGCTTCTCCGGCCACTGCTGTTGGGCGCCGGCGAGCGGCGAAGCGAGCGCGAGGATCGATGCGAGCAGGGCGGCGAGCTTCATGGCGGTTCCTTTCAGGCGAAGGGCATGGCGAGCAGGACGAGCACCGTGTCCTGCGTGCGGTTCACGAGCTGGCGCGCCTCGTGGGGGGCGATGCGGCAGGAATCCAGGGGGCCCAGGACGCGCTCCGCCGGCTCGGCTCCGGGCTGCTGCGCGATCACGGTGAGCTCCCCGCGCAGCACGACGTAATGCTTCTCCACGCCGGAGCCCTTCAGGTCCGTGTGGCCGCCGGGCGCGATCTCCGAGACCCCGAGCCAGAGCGACTCCGCGGGACCCGCCTCGTGGCCCTGGAGCCTGCGGCAGCGCATGCCGTCGTGGTTCGGCGGGAAGTAGTCCGGCGCTTGCGCGAAGCGCGTCACGTTCATCGCGGGCCTCCCGGAACGAAGGCCATGCGCCCCCCCGCTCCCGCGAGCACCGCGCGGTAGGCGCGGTTCGCGTCCTCGAGCGCGAAGCGGGCGTCCGGCGCGACCTCGAACGGGCGGAGCGACCCGTCCTCGAAACCGGGCCGCAGCGCCTCGAAGATGGGCGCGCAGTCGCTCGCGCTCATGGCGAGGGAATCCACGCCGGCGTAGGTGTGCATGCCGCGATAGAACGCGAAGATGTCGAACGGGACCGAGCGCTCGAGGGTCGAGATGAACACCTGGGTCCCGCGCTTGGCGAGCGCCGCATTCGCCTCGGCGAACCAGGGGCTTCCCACGGTATTGAAGACGATCGAGGCACCCTTTCCCCCGGTCTCCGCGCGGATGGCGTCGGACGGCTTCTCGCGGCTCGCATCGACATGGCGTACCGGCGTCGACGCATGTCCGCGCGGGGCGCCCGCCCGGCGGTCCACCGCGAAGACGCGGGCGCGCGCGCGGGCGGCCAGCTGCACGACGGCCTGCCCCACCTTGCCGCTCGCGCCGAACACCGCGACCGTGGATTGCGGACCCGGGTAGCCCGCGCGGCGAAGCCCCTCGTACGCGGTGAGGAAAGGGACGCCCACGGTTCCCGCCTCGAGCATGGAGAGGTTGGCGGGCTTCGCGACGATCGCGGCGCGCGGGAGGATGAGCCGCTCGGCATGGGAGCCGTTCCGCGAGATGCCGACGTCGCCCCCCGTGCCCCAGACCTCGAGCCCGATCACTTCCCGTGGGCCGTCGACCACGACGCCCGCGAAGTCGCGGCCCGGCGTCCTCGGGAAGACCGCGCTCGGCATGATGCCCAGCATGGCCTTGGCATCGCTGGGGTTGACGCCCGCGGCGCGGACCTCGATCGTCACGTCGCCCTCGCTCGGCCCGTTCGCGCCGAATTCCACCAGCTCCACCGCGATCGCATCGGGCGAGGACGCTTGCGCGGGGATGTTGAGGGCGCGCGGCAAACTAGCCTCTCCCCGGCCCTCTGGATGTTTGATCCTGCCCCAAGGGGGACCCCCGGGAGAGGGAGAGCATGGAGCGCGCCTCGTCCGAGGTCGCGACGGTGCCGCCGAGATCCTCGATCACGCGCCGCGCCTTCGCGACCAGCTCCGCGTTCCCCTTGGCGAGGACGCCCTTGGCGAGGTAGATGTTGTCCTCGAGCCCGACGCGCACGTGCCCGCCGAGGAGCCACGTCTGCGCGAGCATCGGAAACTCGGCGCGGCCGATGCCGAACGCGCTCCATCGCGCGCCGGGGGGCAGGAGGCCCCGGGCGTAGAAGAGCGTCTCGGGCGTGCTCGCGAAGCCGTACTTCACGCCCATCACGATGGTGAAGAGCCCCGGCCCTTCCAGCGTGCCGTCGGCGAGGAGGTCCCGCGCGAGGTGCATGTCGCCGCTGTCGAAGACCTCGAGCTCGGGCAGGACTCCGGCCTCGCGGATCACCTTCGCCATCTTCCGCACGTTGGCCGGCGTGTTGATGACCACGTCCGGGCCGGAGTTCATCGTGTTGAGGTCGAGCGAGCAGATGTCCGGCTTCAGCGCGCTCACGTGCCTCACGCGCTCGAGCGGCGGGAGGAGCGTGGTGCCGGGCGCCGCCACCTTCGGGTCGTCCGGGCTCGGCACGAAGCGTCCGCCGGGCCCCGTCGTGAGGTTGATCACGAGCTTCGCGTCCCGCGCGCGGATGCGTTCCATCACGTCGCGGTAGAGATCGACATCCATCGACGGCCGGCCCGTCTTCGGGTCGCGCACGTGGATGTGCACCGCGCCCGCGCCTTCGCCCGCCGCGGCGAGGCACTCGTTCGCGATGTGTTCCGGGGTGATCGGGAGGTGCGGCGTCTGCTCCGGCTTCGTGAGGTTTCCGGTGACGGCGCAGGTGATGAGCGTCTTGGCGTCCATGGGCGGCTTCTTCAGAGCGAGCGGCCGCCGTCGACGACGAAGGTCTGGCCCGTGGCGAACCGCAGTTGGGTGGCGCAGGCGACGATCGCCGCGGCGACGTCATCCGCGGTCCCGATGCGCTTCAACGGCGTGGAAGCGGCGGCCTTCGCGTTGAAGTCGCTCCCGCGGCCGGGGACGAAGCCCGAGTCCACCACGCCGGGCGAGACGGTGAGGACACGGATCTTCGGCGCGAGCGCGCGGGCGAGCGATTTCCCCAGCACGTCGAGGCCCGCCTTCGCCGCGACGTAGGCCAGGTTGCTTCCGGTGCCGGTGAAGGCGGAGATCGACGAGACGTTCACGACGAGGCCGTCGCCGCTCGCTTCCAGCAGCGGCCGGAACGCGCGGATCGTCGCGAAGACGCCGCGCCAGTTGGCCTGGAAGATGGCGTCGATCAGCGCGTCGTCGAGCGCATCGAGGTCGGCCGCGGGAACGGGCTTCGTGAAGCCGGCGGTGTTCACGAGCATGTCGACCTTCGCGCAGCGCTCGCGCACGGCGGCCGCGGCGCGCCCGAGGCTTTCGGAATCCGTGATCGAGGCGGTCACGCCGAAATGGCCGCGACCCGCAAGCCCGTCGATCGCCTCGGCGAGCTCCGCGTCCGTGCGGCGATGGAGGAGCACCACGCGCGCGCCAAGGAGCGCCGCGCGCTTCGCGGTGGCGCGCCCGATCGCGCCCAGGCCGCCCGCGATCACGACGTCGCGGCCGTCCAGCCGGTCGAGCGGCTCGAAGGCGCTCATGGCAGCGGCGGGCGCGGGATGCGGCGCTTTCCGGGATGCATGATGAACTCGTAGTCGAGGCGGAGCGTTCCGTCCGGCCCGCGCTCGAACCGGCCAGCGAGCGCGGGTGTCACGCCGAACACCACGTCGCTCTCGATCGCGTCGTCCGCGTTGTCGAATAC
Source organism: Usitatibacter sp. (assembly GCA_036266535.1). GTDB lineage: Bacteria > Pseudomonadota > Gammaproteobacteria > Burkholderiales > Usitatibacteraceae > Usitatibacter. Next base: position 10,632 of record DATAMY010000083.1, read on the forward strand.
CTGTGTCACGAGCGTTCGCCAGCCGTCCTTCGACAGCATGAAGTGGATGTGCGCCGGCCGCCACGGGTGCCGGTCCTGCGCGCGCAGGAGCTCCCCGCACGGCCCGTCCGTCGGCACCGGGTAGCCCGCCGGACGCACCGTGCGGAAGTGGAACCGTCCGTCCGCGTCGGTCTCGAAGAGCCCACGGAGGTTCCGGTCCGGCTGCTCCGGATCCTGGTTCTCGTAGAGGCCCACGGGAGAAGCCTGCCAGACGTCGAGCAGCACGCCGGCGAGCGGCTTTCCCGCGGGGTCGACGACGCGGCCCGCGACCGCGAGCGGCTCCCCGCCCCGCGCGTCGCGCGCGATGGAATCGCCCGGCGCGCAGCGCGGGGACTCGGCCCGCCAGAACGGCCCCAGCAGCGCGGGGTCGGTGCCCCCGCCCTCGTGCTCCTTCTGCAGCATGACGACGAGCGTCGAGATGCCGAGGAGATCCGAAAGGAGGATCACCTCGTTCTTCTCCGGGCCGGAGGCCTCGCCCAGGCGGCGGATGAAGTCCAGCCCCTGCTCGAACTCCTCCGCGCTCGGGCGCGCCTCGCGAACGAACGCGTGGAGGTGGCGAATGAGGCTTTCCATCAGCTCGCGAAGCCGCGGGTCCGGCGTGCGCGACATGGCCTTCATGACCACGTCGGTCACGGAGCCCGCGCCATTCACGGCACCATGCGGAAAGGGTTTCGTCACGTTTGCTGCGCGAGCGGGCGCGAAAGTTGAATTACACTGGCGCGCAACGATACCACGACGTCCCGCACGGAGAAACGCATGGCAGACGGCTCCACCACCACCTGGAAAGGCGGCACCGAGCACTGGACCCGGAAGGGCGACGTGCGCCTCTTCCTCTGGAACAAGCGCCCGCCGCCCGGGAGCGCCGTCCGCGGCACGATCCTCTTCGTCCATGGCTCCTCGATGGCGTCCCAGCCGACGTTCGACCTCCACGTGCCGGGCCGCGCCGATTCCTCCGCGATGGAATACTTCGCGGGCCTCGGCTACGACACGTGGACGATGGACAACGAGGGCTACGGCCGCTCGGACAAGGCGCGCCCGATCAACAACGACATCGCCAACGGAGCCGACGACCTCGCCGCGGGAAGCCAGTACATCCTCGAGAAGACGGGCGCCAAGGGGCTCCTCGTCTACGGCATTTCCTCGGGCGCGTTGAAGGCCGGACTCTTCGCGCAGCGTCACCCGGAGCGCGTCGCGCGCCTGGCTCTCGACGCCTTCGTCTGGACGGGCGAAGGAAGCCCGACGCTCGCCGAGCGCAAGAAGAAGCTCCCGCAATTCCAGTCGATGAACCGGCGGCCGATCGACCGCGCGTTCGTCCGGAGCATCTTCTCGCGCGACCATCCGGGCACCGCGGAGGACGCGACCGTGGAGGCCTTCGCGGATGCGATCCTCGCGCTGGACGGCTCCATGCCGACGGGGACCTACGTCGACATGTGCTCGAAGCTCCCGCTCCTGGACCCGGCGAAGATCCGGGTGCCCACGATCGTCATGCGCGGCGAGTACGACGGCATAGCGGGCTTCGACGACCTCGTCGAGTTCTTCAAGCGGCTTCCCAACGCGGACAAGCAGTTCGCGGTGATGGCGGGGATCTCGCACGCGAGCTTCCAGCAGAAGAACTACCGCGTGGTCTACCACATCCTCCACGCGTTCTTTTCCCAACCCGAGCCCGTGTACCGCGGCTGATTTCCCGGACCTTCTCGATGATGAAACGGATCGCCCTCGCGGCGCTCGCGCTCGCCGCCGCCCTTCCCGTCCTGGCGGACACCTGGCCCTCGAAGCCCGTGAAGATCATCGTGCCCTTCGGACCCGGCGGATTCACGGACGTGGTCGCGCGCATCCTGCAGAAGGAGCTCGCCCCCGTGCTCGGCCAGCCGATCATCATCGAGAACCGGCCGGGCGCGGGCTCCACCATCGGCACGGACGCGGTCGCGAAGTCGCCGCCGGACGGCTACACGCTCGCGATGGTCTCGACCACGCACGTGATCAGCCCGCACCTCTACAAGAAGATGCCCTACGACCCGATCAAGGACTTCGCGCCGGTGATGAAGCTGGTCGAGGGCCCGTATGTGATGGTCGTGCACCCGAGCCTCGGCGTCTCCAGCGTGCGCGAGCTCATCGCGCTCGCGAAGAAGAAGCCCAACGAGATCTTCTTCGCCTCCTCCGGCAACGGGAGCTCCCAGCACCTCGTGGGTGCGCTCTTCATGCAGATGGCGGGCGTGCAGCTCTCGCACGTCCCCTACAAGGGAAGCAACGCCGCGATGCAGGACCTCCTGGGAGGCCAGGTGAAGCTGAGCTTCGTCGGCATGCCCAACGCGCTCCCGAACCTGGGGAAACTCAAGGCCCTCGCGGTCACCACGAAGAAGCGCTCGCCGGACCTGCCGGACGTGCCCACGATGGACGAGGCCGGCGTGAACGGCTACGAGGCCACGATCTGGCTGGGCATGCTCGCGCCGAAGGGAACGCCGCGCGAGATCGTCGACAAGCTGAACGCGGACATCCGCAAGGTGCTCACCGACCCGGAGGCGAGGAAGCTCATGCGCAAGGCGGGGGTGGAGGTCGCGACCAGCACGCCGGAGGAGTTCCAGGCCCTCATGCAGGCCGAGCTCGACCGCTGGGGAAAGGTCGTTCAGCGGACCGGAGCGGTCGTGAACTGAATGGGGTCAGGTTCCTTTTCGAGCCTGTCCGCTTTCCTCAGTCGCAGGTGAGCGGCGGCTGGCGGCGGAGCACGATCTCGGCCGCGTCCGCCTGCTTCTCCACGAAGCGGATGTTCTGCTTGACCGCGTCCATGTAGAGGTTCGTGCCGCCGAAGTGCGTCTGCGCGAAGCGGTACGCGCCGTCCAGCTCGACGTCGAGGCGGCGCGTCGCGTTCTGGAAGAAGTTCGGCGTCTTCCGCAGCAGGTCCTCGCCGGACTCGAAGACCACGACCTCGCCCTTTTCCGTGCGCATCCGCGCGATGCCGCCCGCCACGAACTCCGGATAGAGCCGGTCGCGGCATTTCTCGAGGTAACAGCGGTCCGACATCTGCGCGATGATGTCCGCCGAGCCGAGGAGGCTCCCGATCAGCTTGAAGATGGGATCCGGCACGCGGATCGACTTGACCGGCCGTTCGTAGCCGGTGAAGTGCACGATCTGCCCCGCGACCTCCGCGTGCTCGGGCATCCCGATGGTCGGCAGGTATTCGCGCAGGAACCTGGCACCCCGCGAGACGTGGATGCGCGTGTACTCGGCGCCGTTGCGATGCTTCGTGTCGCCGGCCTTCCGGATATAGCCGATGTCGTGGTAGAGCGCGCAGATCACGCCCAGCTCGAAGAGCCGCTCGGGAATGTGCCGCCCTTCGTCGCGCGAGCGCTCGTAGCCGTCGAGGAGCCGGGCCATCGCGAGCGTCACCTCCAGCACGTGCTGGAGGTCGTGGTAGCCCGTGTCGCATTTCGCGTAGCCGGGGAATTCGCCGCGATACAGCCGCACCATGTCGTCGAACGCGCGGTTCAGCGTCGCCGCCTTCGGGCGCGAGTAGAGCGACCGGAAAATGCGGTCGACCTCCAGCTTCACGCACACGGGATCGGTCGTGTTGATGCGGTTCGTGACATCGAACTCGCTGCGGCGAAAATTCATGCGCCTCCGGCAACCACTTGTTTTTTTGTGGGATTCGGCTGACCAGCCGCCCATGAGTCCGGCCATTTGATCGTATCGGCCCCCCGCGCGCAAGGCCCCCCGGGAACGGGCGCCGGACTAGCCAAAGACGAGGGGCCGGAGTATGTTCACGGGATACCCCCGAGCACCTCCCATGGCCACCGCGACGATGGAAAACGCCGAGGAAATCCGGCGGCGCATCAGCGAGCTGAACCTCGAGCATCGCGACCTGGACCGCGCGATCGAAGCCCTGGAGCAGAACCCCCTGCACGACGAGCTGCAGTTGAAGCGCCTGAAGAAACGCAAGCTCATGCTCAAGGACCAGATCTTCATGCTGCAAAGGCAGCTGGTCCCCGACATCCCCGCCTAGCGCACTCCCCAAATGAAGCGGGCACAGCCCCCGGTCTTGCGACCCGACACTGTGCCCAATGACCGGTAGGAAGCCTCAGCCCTCGCGGGTCTGGAACTTCCGGTAGAACTCGAGGACCTTCGGGACGTATCCCAGCGTCTCGGCGTACGGCGGCACGCGCAGGCCGTAGCGGATGACGGCGTTCTCGCCCGCGTTGTAGGCGGCGACGGCGAGCCTCATGTCGCCCTTGAACATCGTGAGGAGGTCGTGGAGGTACTTCACGCCCCCGTTGATGTTGTCCGCGGGATCCATGGAATTGCGCACGCCGTAGCGGCGCGCGGTCTCCGGCATGAGCTGCATGAGGCCGCGGGCGCCCGTGCGCGACACGGCCTGCGGGTTGTAGCCGGATTCGGCCGAGATCACGGCGTGCACCAACGCCTTGTCCACGCCGTAGGTGCGGGCGGCCGTCTCCACGATCGCGGAGAACCGGGCGATCTCCGCCTGGCTCGGCATGTAGACGTGGGCGGGGTTGCCGGAGCCCGGGACGGGGCCGGAGCCTTCCCTGCGCAGCAGCTTGTAGCGCGGATCGAGGCCCTTGATGTTCGTGAAGTGCACGACGCCCCGCTCGTCCTTGAACGTGAAGATATCCGCGTGCGCCGCCCGGATGCCGAAAGCCAGGGCGACGACTGCGAGGACCAGCGACAGCGTGGATCGGGGCATCGTTACAACCTCTTGCCTGAACGCCTACAGAGGTGTCGAGTTTACCCCATATCCTTGTAGCTACCAAATGACAACGGAAATGAGAAGCCATAAGGATCAGGTACTTGTAATGCTTTCCTCATCCGGTGTCGTGGTCCGGTCGGCCCACGCCTGACCCATCCGGCCCAGCCGAACCCCCCTTTCGCCGGCGGGTCGTACCCCTATATGGCCGGAAGGCGGGCGCCTTTCGGCCACCATCCATTCGAGGAGATCCACATGAACCGCGACCAGGCGAAGGGCCGGATGAACGAGGCTATTGGCAAGGTGCAGGAAAAGGCCGGCAAGGTGACCGGCAGCATCAAGCAGCAGGCGAAGGGCCTCGCCCGCGAGGCGGGCGGGAAGATCCAGAAGAACGTGGGCGACGCGCGGAACGAGGTCGAGAAGAACCGGGAGCGGAACGACTGAGGCCGGCCGCAGCCACGAAAAAGCCCGCTCGCGCGGGCTTTTTTTCGTTCGGGCCAGGCGCGGCTCAGAAGATGAGCTTGCCCAGCATCACGCCGAAGACGAGCACGATGATGAAGATCACGAGCGCGATGAAGAAGAGCACCTTGGAGATGGTGCGCGCGCCGCCCGCGACACCCGTGAAGCCGAAGTAGCCGGCCACGACGGAGACGAGGAAGAAGATGATCGCCCACTTGAGCATGCGGATTGGACCGTGCCCGGGGCAGCCGGTTCTCGCCTTTCGCTTCGTCAAAGGTCCTACATTTGCCGACGGTTCGTTCCTACCGCCCGTCGTGGGCGGCTCTCGCTGACATCGCCCCCCCCCAGGAGCAGCATCGAGGGCGCGAAACCAGTCCGCCATGCGCACGAAAGCCCTCCTCCCCATCGCCGTCGCCGCCTTCTGCGCGGCGGCGTGCGCCTCCGTCGACGATTCGTTCAGCTACGCCCGGGACGTGGGATCGCGGGAGGTCACGCGCTCCGCGGAGGACCACGGCGAAGTGACGATCGTGTGGCGCTTCGGCCCGCCGGATTGGGTCACGCGCATGTGCCGCGCGCAGCCCCAGCAGAAGGGCGTCTTCGGATGCTCGATACGCGACCCGGGCAGCCCGCGCTGCCTCGTGATCGCGGTCGAGCCGCACGACTTCAAGGACTTCGACCGCCTCGCCGTGCTGGGCCACGAAGCGTGGCACTGCATGGGCGCGCGTCACGCCTAGTCGGGCACGCAAGGCGGGAAGCGCTGCGCCGCGACCGCGGCGCGGGAGTAGAAGGCCGCAAGCTCGGCCAGCAACGCCGCCCCTTCGCGCAGGCCGTGCTGCCAGAGCTCGTAGCCCAGTTTCGTCGCATCCATCACGATGTCGGCGAGCGATTGCGGGCGGTGCGGCCACGCGTGCGCCGGGAGCGCCGCGATTTCCTCCGGGGACCAGGCGTCGAGATAGGCGCGCACGCTCGCCATCAGCGCGTCCGCCGTGCAAGCCTCGTCCAATCGCCCAACCCACACTTCGCGCGCCATGTCGAACGCCTCTCCGGGAGGATTCGCGGCACGTGTCGGGTTCGGAGCGTGGCCGGGAAGTCGGGGCGCATCTTATCCAAACCGCGCGTTAATTGGGAAGGACTTTCTCGGCCCTGCCGTCAGCGGCGTCCGCGCGGGAGCTCCTCGCCCGCGCCGTCGTACGCGGGCGGGACGTAGACGTTCAGGGTCTTCAGGAGCCCGCGGCTGGTCCGCGCCGCGGTGACGGTTGTGCGGGTCGCCCTCGCCCTTCCCCGGCTTCACCCCCCTCTCCGCGGCCTGCGAGCGCCGGTTTCCCACGGCGACGCGGAACCCCGCGCCGAACCGGAGGTTCTTGCGCTTCACGAACGGAAGAGCCCCGGCTCAGTGATGCTCGTCGGGGTGGTGATGCTCCTCGTCGCGCCATTCGTGGTCGCGCCAGTGCTCGTGGCGGTCCCGATCGCTGAACCCGATGCCGAAGCCGACCGAGGGGCCTACGTAATAGCCGGGGTCGTAGTAGCCCGGCCCGGGACCATAGTCGTAGCCGTTGTAGCCGTAGCCGTTATAGCCGTTGTATCCATACCCGTTGTACCCGTCGCCGTAGTACGGATAGTCGGCGCAGCCGCCGAGGAGCGCCGCGACCGCGGCGAGGCCCAGCAAGGGTTTGAGCAATGGTTTGAGGGAAGCCATGGGACACCTCCTTCTGTCGATGAAGGTGAGGCCGCCCGGCGGGCGGAACGGTTCCTTCGGCGGATGGTCGCTCCGGCGCCGATCGGCCCATCCCGGCAATTACCCGCTGTGTCGGACTCGTCCGGGGCCCTTCACGCGGCCTCGCCCGCCGCGCGCCCGGAGGCCCACGCCCACTGGAAGTTGAATCCGCCGAGGTGGCCGGTCACGTCGACGGCCTCGCCGACGAAGTAGAGGCCCTTCACCTCCAGCGCTTCCATCGTCTTCGACGAGAGGCCGCGCGTGTCCACGCCGCCCAGCGTGACCTCCGCCTTGTTGTATCCGAGCGTGCCCGAAGGCCGGACCTGCCAGCCGGCGAGGTCGCGCGCGGCCGTCTCCAGCGCCCGGTCGCCGAGCTCCGCCATGGGGATCGCGAGCGCCCTGTCCGCGCACCATTGCTGCGCGAAGCGCCTGGGGAGCCGCTCGGCGAGCACCGTCGAGGGCACCTCGCGCGATTGGCGATGGGATGCGAGCCAGCCGCGGACGTCGACTTCCGGAAGGAGGTCGATCCGGAGGGGCTCCCGGCCTTCGGCCCGTTGCCAGTAGGACGAGATCTGGAGGATCGCCGGGCCGGAGAGGCCCCGATGCGTGAAGAGGAGGCTCTCGCGGAACCGCCCGCCCGCGCAGCGCACCTCCGCCTCGAGCGAGACGCCCGCGAGCTCACCCAGGCGCGCCAGGTCCTGCGCGTCGAGCGCGAGCGGGACCAACGCGGGCTTCGGGGGAACGACCGCAAGGCCGAACTGCGCGGCCACGCGATAAGCGAAGGGCGTGGCGCCGATCTTGGGAACCGTGAGGCCGCCCGTCGCGACGACGAGGGACGGCGCCTGCGCCGTTCCGCGCGACGTTTCGAGGCGGAAGCCCCCGCCCGCGCGCGCGACCGTTTGCACTTCGCACGGCTGCCACCACTCCACGCCCCCGTCCGCGCATTCCGCGCGCAGCATGTCGATCACCTGCTGCGAGGAGCCGTCGCAGAAGAGCTGCCCCAGCGTCTTCTCGTGCCAGGCGATGCCGTGCCGCTCGATCAACGCGAGGAAATCGCGCGGCGTACAGCGCGCGAGCGCGGAGCGCGCGAAGTCCGGATTCTCCGAGAGGTAATCGCGCCACGTCGCGTGGATGTTGGTGAAGTTGCAGCGCCCTCCGCCGGAGATGCGGATCTTCTCGCCCACCTTGCCGTAGTGCTCGATCAGCAGCACGCGCCGGCCGCGCTGTCCCGCGGTCGCCGCGCACATCATGCCGGCGGCGCCGGCGCCGATGATCGCGACGTCGAAGCGGTGCAAGGTGGGGTCCCGGGTATCGATGGCTCTGGCGTTATACTCCTTCTCGCCCTGGTCGCCACGCGAGGAGATTCGTCTAGGCATGCGGTCGCCGGACCTGCCCGTCGGACCCGTGCTCGCCCTCACGACCGCTACCCAGTCGCTCTCGACGTTGGGCATCCTCGCCCTCGCCGCGGTGGCGCCGGCCGCGGCCCGCGGGCTCGGCGTGAGCCCCTCCCTCATCGGATACCAGGTCGGCCTCGTCTTCTTCGGCGCGATGGTGTCGGCCTCGGCCGCGGGCGGCATCGTGATGCGCTACGGCGCCGTGCGCTCGAGCCAGATCTCGCTCTGGCTCATCGCCGCGGGCTGCGCGATCGCCGCGACCGGCTCGCTCCACGCGATCGTGCCCGGCTCGATCGCGATGGGCCTGGGCTACGGCATCCCGAACCCGGCCGCCTCCGCGCTCCTCGCCCGCGTTCCCTCCCATCGCAGCATCAACCTGCTCTACTCGATCAAGCAGACGGGCGTGCCGGTGGGCGGCATCCTCTCGGGCGTGCTGGTTCCGCCGATCACGCTCGCGCTGGGATGGCAGGCCGGGCTCGCGGCGTGCGCGGTGCTCCTCGCGGCGCTGGGCGTGGCGATCGGCGTCGTGCGCGTCGCATGGGACACGGACCGCGAAGCCGATGCGCCGATCCTCGGCTCGGCGCTCAGGAGCACCGCGCTCGTTTGGCGGCACGGGCCGCTGCGCTGGGTCGCGGCGACGTCGTTCCTCTATTCGGGCGTGCAGCTTTCGCTCACGGGCTTCCTCGCGACCTATCTCGTGGGAGACGTCGGCTTGAGCCTCGTGCTGGCGGGCACCGTGCTCTCCATCACGCACGCGAGCGGCGCCGTGGGCCGCCTTGCGTGGGGCTGGCTCGCGGACCGGCTGCGCTCGGGCGGGCGCGCCCTCGTCATCAACGGGCTTTTCGCGACGCTGGGCGCGCTCGCAACGGCCGCGATCGCGCCGCAATGGCCGCTCGCCGCGGTGATCGCCGCGAGCGCGGGCTTCGGCTTCTGCGCCGTCGGATGGAACGGCGTGTACATGGCGCTCATCTCGCACTTCAGCCCCGCCGGCAGCATCGGCCACGCGGTGGGCGGAAGCCTCGTGTGGACCTACGCCGGCGTGATCCTCATCCCGCCCGCCTTCGCCGCGCTGCACGGCCGGCTGGGCTTGAGCTACGGGATGGGCTTCGCCCTGCTCTCGCTCGTCACGCTCCTGGGAGTCGCCTGCCTCGCGCTCGCGATCAAGGCGGCCCGGAGCCCGGGGACTGCCGCCCCTACGCCGCGTACAGACGATCGATGAAACCGCTTCGCTCCATGTCGTCGACGAACGACCCATCCGCAAGGTCCGATTCCCTGAGCGAGGCGGCGGCGGGGTATTTTTTCGCGAGAAAATCCCGCAGCGGCTGCATCGGGCCCATGGAAGGACGCGGGACGCGCTGGAATACGGGGACGTGGAACGCGTAGAGGTCCTGCGCCGTCTTCCGGTCCTCGAGCTTCACGTACCGCTGCAGCATGGGCACGACGATGTCCGGCCGCGTCTTGAACAGGTGGATCGTCTCGACGAAACCTTGCATCACGTTCATCACGAGCGCCCGATCGGACGCGATGAGCTTGCGCGTCGTCGCGAAAATGGACGGCGTATCGAATCCGTCGATCGGGAACGCGTTCCACCCGTAGCGCCCCTCGCCCGAGAACCGCAAGTCGACCGGCAGGGCCCCGGCGTCGATCTCTCCGGCGGCCAATGCAGAGAAGATGCGGTCGAACTTGAGCAATGGGACGTAGGTCGCCTTGCCGCCGGCTTTCTCGACGGTCATGCGCGCGGCCACGCTCGTCTGGCCCGTCTCGGTCAGGATGCCGACCTTCATGCCGTCCAGCTGCGCAAGGGCGGTGATGCCCTTCCGGGCCATCACGAACGATTTCGGGAAATCCGTCGTGGGTGTCGCGAGGATCACGATGTCGTGGCCCCTGAGGATCTCTTCCGCGACCGGCACGGTCCCGGTGTGCGCGAATTCCCAATCTCCGCGGACGAGACCGGCCGCAGCCTCCGGACCGCCCACCGCGATCGCGGGCAGTGTCATGTCGATGCCCCGCTTCCTGAACACGCCGGATTCGGCTCCGAGCCACGCGGTGCTTTGCCAGATCGCGAGGAGGCCGGTGGCGACGCGGACCCGCTGCGAGTCCGTTGCGCCCTGCGCGCGGGCGAAGCGCGGGATTGCGGGAAACGCGGCGGCGCTCGCGGCCGCGCGCAGGAACTCTCGACGCAGTGGGTTCATGTATTCCTCAGTTGGCTTGCATGCCGGTAAGGTCGATCAGTTGCTTCATCCGGGTCGATTCGCTCCTCATGAAGGCGGCGAATTCGTCGGGGGTGCCGGGCGCCGCCTCGGCCCCATGGGCGAGCAGGGTCGCCCGCATCTCGGGGGTCTCGAGGATCTCGCCCACGTCGCGATCGAGCCTCGCGACGATCGCGGGCGGCGTGCCCGCCGGGGCGAGCATTCCGATCCAGAATTCCAGCTCGAATCCGGGAAACCCGGCTTCCGCCGCCGTCGGGATTTCGGGCGCTCCGGGGAAACGCTTCCGGCCGCTCACGGCGAACGCCTTGAGCCGGCCGGCCCGGACCTGGGGCAGGACGCTCGGGACGAGGGCGAATCCCACCGGGACCTCGCCGCTCACGATCGCGAGGCTCGATGCACCCCCGCCCTTGTAATGGATCGCCTCGGCCCTGATCCCCGTCGCGTGCTTCAGCAGCTCCATGGCGATGTGGTTGTTGGTCCCGGGGCCTGCGGTCGCGAACTGGACTCCGAACGGCTGCTTCTTCGCGTAAGCGAGGAATTCGGAGAGCGTGTCGGCGGGGACCGAGGGGTTCGCGACGAGCACGGTGGGCGCCAAAGCCACGAGCGTGATCGGCGCGAAATCCCGGACGGGGTCGTACGGGACGCTCTTGTAGAGATGCGGCGCGACTGCGAGCGCCGATCGGTCCGACATCACCAGGGTATAGCCGTCGGGCGCGGCCCGCGCGGCGATCGCGGTGCCGATCGTGAGCGCGGCCGCCGGCTGGTTCTCCACGACGACCGGCTGCCCCCAGCGCTCGCTCAGCCGCTGGGCGAGCTTGCGGGTCACGATGTCGTGGAAAGTGCCGACGCCGCCCGTGATGATGCGCACGGCGCGGGTCGGATATTCCTGTGCCGATGCCGGGACGGCCGCGAGCAGGGCGATGGCGATCAACGCGCGGTACAAGGGCTTCCTCCCTCTTCGTGGCCCGCGCCTCGAGGGCGCTTGCGCCATGGTGGCCGCCGGATCCGATATACGCAACTATGCGAGAATGCCTCTCCGATCAATACCGTTGATGGAATGAACCTCCGGGACATCGAGTACTTCGCAGTGGTCGCGCGGCACGGCCACCTCGGACGCGCGGCGGAGGCCTTGGGATTGAGCCAGCCGGCCCTGAGCATGAGCCTGCGCCGCCTCGAGCGATCGACCCAGGCCAAGCTCGTGAAGAGGACCCCGAAGGGCGTGGAGCTCACCGCCGTCGGCGCGGCGCTCCTCTCGCACGTCGGCAAGCTGCAGCTCGCCCGCGACGATCTCGCGCGCGAGGTGGCCGACCTCGCGCAGGGACGGGCAGGCCACGTGCGCATCGGCGCGAGCCCGTCGAATTCGGAGGTGCTGCTCCCGGAGGCGTGCACCGCGTTGCTGATGGAGGCGCCGCGGGTCACGCTGAACGTCGCCGTCCTGGACAACGACACCCTGCTGCCGGCGTTGCGCAAGGGCGACCTGGACATCGCGGTCATGCACGCCCTGGAAAGCCCTCAGCCGGACCTCACGCAGGAGCTTTTCCGGGAAGACGAGTTCGTCGTGTACTGCGCCTCCAGCCACCCGCTCGCCAAGCGAAGATCGGTGACGCTGGACGATCTGGCGCAGGAGCGATGGGCGATATCGGCGGCGGGCGCCGCGGAAGACCGCCCCGTCGCCCCGTTCCGGTCCCTGTTGTCGCTACGCCGTCGGTTCGAGGAGCGTGGCTTGCCGGCACCCCGGATCACGCTCGTCTCGGACCTCGTGATGTTCAAGCTTCGTGCGGTGGCCGGCTCCGACCTGGTGGGCGTCACGGTCAAGGCGAACGTCCATGCAGCCGCGGCTCAGCTCCAGCTGAAGATACTTCCCGTGAAGGGTCTCGATTGGCTTCGGCCCGTCGCGGTCGCGTATCGGAAGGATGCCTATCTCTCCCCGGCCGCGCGGCGCCTCATCGAGATCCTCAAGGGCATGGCGAGGAGGATGAAGGTCCCTCCCCGCCCCGCCTAAAGGCCGTTACCTCCCCAGGTTGCTCGCGCGGAGATCCACCACGACCGGGCTCGTGGTCGAGACCGTCTTGTTGATCGCGATGTCAGGCTGCGTCTGGTACGGGATGCCGAAGCGCGCGCTCGAGATCTGGATCTGCTTCACGTCCCAGCTGTGGAGCACCGCGCCCGAGACGTAGATCGTGAGGTCGGTGAGCTTCCCCAGGTCCTTGCTCGGGATCACCAGGTAGTCGCGCCCGCCCGAATGGAAGCGCGTCGCCGAACCGAGCGAGGTGCGTCCATTGAACTGCCAGGACGACGAGCCCTTCGCGCCGCGAAGCGTGAACGTCACGTACCCGTCGGTGCCCGCGGCGGTCGCGCTCGAGGTGTCGACGCGCAGCGCGTAGCCTTCCTGCCCCTGGGTGAACGGATTGTCGTTCACGGTCGCGAGATAGTAGTCGTTGCGTCCGCCGAGCTTCGTCTTGAGCGCCCGGATCTGGGCCTGCGTGCTCGCCGGCGCGGCCGGGTTGAGATCCAGGTCGGGGATGAGGCCGTCCACGCCTGCGTCCATGAAGCTCCCGAACCAGTCGACGCCCGCGGCGGAAGCCGCGCTTGGAATCGGGAACACGTACGGCACCGTGGCCTTGAGGCCCTGGCTCGTGCGGATCCACGTGGAGAGATCGATGGAAAGGTCCACCTTCGGGAAGCTCCCGGACGTGATGCCCTGCCCGCCGGTGCCGTAGCCGATGTTCCCGTTCCGGCTCTTCGGGCCCAGCTTGTTGTAGACCGCGACCGGGTCCTGCGTGCCGTCGATCATCATCCCTTCGCGATCGGTCAACATGCCCGCGATGGCGGTGAAGAAGGCGTCGCTCTCGCTGTTGTTGTCGCCCGCGTTATAGACGACCCACGGCTTCGACCCCGCGGGGAGCGCCTGGAAGGCTTCGTGCACCGCGGTCACGAGCGCGGGCCCGGAACCGTAGACCGGCGACTTCACGTCCACGGTGATGAGGGCGATGTTCTTCCCGCCGGTGATGAGGGTCGCGACCTGGGCGAAGTACGCTTCCACCGTCATCGGCATGCGCGTCGTGACGAGGACGCTGTCGTGGTAGACGAAGAGGCCGGATTTCCCCTTGCTGTCGTTGATGGCCTTGCCGACGCTGTACTGCGCCTTGTCGCTGAACTTCATGATGTCCGGCTCGAGCGCGTTCGCGCCGGCGGCGATGTCGCCATTCACCTCTTCCATCGTGTTCGGGTTGTGGCCGACGATGTAGAACGGGCGCGGCGCCTGGCCGTTGGCGTACGGCGGGGACGGCGGATTCGTGTAGCAGGTCTGCGAGCCCGGGGCGCACGAAAGGCCCGTGCCGCAACCGTATCCCGCGACGCAGGGCTCGCCCACCTGGCGCGGCGAGTGGTAGCACTTCTGCACGCCGGGCTGGCAGCTCAAGCCCGAGCCGCAGGGGCGCGTGGCGTGGCAGGCATCGCCCACGTTGCCGGGCTTGCGGCAAACCTGGGAGCCCGCTTCGCAGGTGAGTCCGCCGCCGCACGGATATCCGGCGACGCACGGCTCGCCTTCCTGGCGCGGCGAGTGGTAGCATTTCTGCGAGCCGGGCGCGCAGCTCAGGCCCGCTCCGCAGGGCTTGGTGAGGTGGCACGAGTCGCCGACCTTCCCGGGGCCGCGGCAGACCTGCGATCCCGCCTCGCACGTGAAGCCGCCGGCACAGCCGTATCCCGCTTGGCACGCCTCTCCCTCCTGCGCGCCCGAATCGCGGTGGCAGGTCTGCCGGAAGGGAATGCAATGGAGCCCGTCGCCGCAGGGCTTGAACGCCGAACACCCCTGCCCCACGCTCTGCGCGGCGGTGGCCTCGGGGCTCGCCGCGAGGAGGAAGATCGCGGCGACGAAGGGCGCCGCGATCGCTGCGAGCAGGTGCCGTCCCTGGATGGATCCCATTTTTTACTGCCTCCCCTTGGTGCGCAACCGCATGGCCCGGTCTGGTGCCGGGAAGTAGCGCCACGCTACCTGCGATTCAGGGCAGGACCTATGGGACTTAAGTCTAGACGGCGGCTCGGCGGATGCTCAGTTGCAGCAGGGCCGCCTCGATCTCAGGGCCGGCCGGTGCGCGTCTCCGGCTTGAACACCGTCCCGTACATGATGATCCAGAGCGGCTTCTCGCCGCCGCTCGCCGCGGGTTGCACCACCGCGAAGAGCTCCTTGGAATCCGGGATGACCGACGGGTCCGCGATGACGCCCACCGCGGCGTCCGTCACCACTTCGCAGCCCACGCCCGCCACCGCACCGCCACCGGCCGTCACGACCGTGAGGGCCGCGACGCCGACCCAGCAACCGGTCGTGGCACCCGCGGCGCCGATGTCCGTCGCGACGATCGCCGCGGCGCGCGCGTACTTGCCTCCCTTGATCGTGAGCACCGCCCAGTTCTTGCTGCCGGGACCACCGACGCAGCTCTTCTGCCCGAGCGGAATGGTCTCCGTCTTGAAGGCGGGCTTCGTGGCCTTGATCGTGTAGGCCGCGTCGCCGGTCTTCGTGGAAGTCATGGTGCCGTCCTCGAACCACTTGATCTGGGCCACGTAGCCGGACTGGTTGTACACGCACTGCTGGACCGGATAGCTCGACGAGACGCACTGCTGCTTGCCGGCCGCGCACTTGAGGCCGGAGCCGCACGGATAGCCCGCGACGCAGGGCTCGCCCTCTGCCCGCGGCGAGTGGTAGCACTTCTGCACGCCCGGGGCGCACGTGAGGCCGGAGCCGCACGGCTTGGTCGCGTGGCAGGCATCGCCGACCTTCCCGGGCCCGCGGCAGACCTGCGTTCCCGCTTCGCACGTGAACCCGCTGGCGCAGCCGTACCCCGCCTGGCAGGCCTCGCCCTCCTGGGCGCCGGAGTCGCGGTGGCAGACCTGGCGGAAAGGCATGCAATGGAGGCCATCGCCGCACTTCTTCCCGACGTGGCAGTTTTGGCCGACGGACTGCGCCGCGGGGGCTTCGGGGCTTGCCGTGAGGAGGAAGAGCGCGCAGACCGACGCGATCGAAGCGAGGAGATACCGTCCCTGGATGGAACCCATTTTTTGTGCCTTCCCTTGATGTCTTGTCGATAGCCCGATCTGTTGCCGGGCCGTAGCAGCACGCTACCTGCGATTGGCGGAAGGACCTATGGGACTAAAGTAGTAGGCCGGCGCACGGCGAGCATCGTGCAATCGTCCGCCAGGAGCCGCGATCCGCAATGGGCGACGACGCACTCGTAGAGGGAATCCAGCAGCGCGGGGAGCGGGGTCGCCGTGCCGAGGCGCAACGTTTCGAGGCATGCCTTCTCCGAAAAGGGAATGCCCGCGTCGTCCTCCGCCTCCGTCACGCCGTCGGTATAGCAGAGAAAGATTTCTCCGGGGTCGAGGATGCGCTCCAGGCTCGAGTACCGCCGGCCGCTCGCCGCGCCGAGCAACGCCCCCTTCGGCAAGGGCAGCATCGCGGCGCCCGCCCGGCCGCACACCATCGGCGCGCAATGACCGCCGTTCGAGTAGGTGAACCGGCCGCTCTCCACGTCGAGGAAACCGCAGAAAAGGGTCACGAAGAGGTTCGCGTCGTTGCCGATGCAGAGGCGATCGTTCAGCGCCTCGAGGATCTTGTCCGGGCCCCCCGCGTCGACGGCCAGCATGCGCAGCAGGCCGATCACGCGGACCATGAAGAGCGCGGCTGCGATGCCGTGGCCGGAAACGTCGCCGATGCAGATGAAGAGCGTGCGGCTATCCACGAAAAAGGCGTCGAAGAGGTCGCCGCCGACCCGGGATGTGGGCTCCATGAAACCGCAGGCCTCGATCTCGGGATGCCCGGGAAAGAGCGGCCGCTGCAGGGGCAGCATGCTCGCCTGGAGCTGGCGCGCGACCTCGAGCTCCTTCCGCAGGTGCTGGAGCTCCATCCGCTCGCGCTGCACCGCGAGCGCCTTCTCGTTCGAGCGGCGCATGCGCTCGCTCAGCGTTCGCATGAGGTTCTGCCCCACCCCGCGCATGAGCATCAGCCGGTTCCAGAACGTGTCGCGATCGAGCTTCAGCACGCGGACATCGGAAACCGCGAGCACCAGCGCCGTGATGGGCTTGCCGTCGATGGCAGAGAGCTCGCCGAAGCATTCGCCGGGCGCGATCTCGATGGAGGTCTCCGGGTTCGGATGGTCGCCC
>DATAMY010000084.1:0-48686 GCA_036266535.1 Usitatibacter sp.
CCGCGGCTCCAGACGAGATGAGGCGCTTCCTGACCCGGTGGAACGACACGCGTATGAGACTCAGGAGCGGCGTGGATGGAATCGTCCGGGCCGCGATCGCTCACCTGTGGTTCGAGACGATTCACCCATTCGAGGATGGCAATGGGCGGATCGGGCGGGCGCTCATCGACATGGCGCTGGCGCAAGACGCCGACAGCCCCCAACGCTACTGCAGCATGTCGCGACAGCTGCTTGCCAATCGCAACACCTATTACGACGCGCTCAATGCGGCACAGCGTGGAAACCTGGACGTGACACCTTGGGTGCTGTTCTTCATCGAGCAGTTCAGAGGCGCATGCGTCGCGTCCCAGGAGATCGTCCAGGCGGTTTCAGAGAAGACGCGATTCTGGGCCCGAATCAGCAGTCTTCAATTGAACCAGCGCCAGCGAAAAGCACTTCAACGCATGCTCGATGCGGGCAAGGACGGTTTCGAGGGAGGCATGAGCGCCGAGAAGTACGGCCGTTTGACGAGCATATCCAAGGCCACGGCGACCCGTGATCTGACCGACTTGCTGCAAGCAGGAATTGTCGTCAAGACCGGGCAACTCAAGTCGACCCGTTATTGGCTGAATATTCCCGGATGGGCGCCGTGAGGTAAAATGCGTGTTCCTCGAGGAGCGTTGCAACGGATGCGAGTCCGCCAGGCTCGGGGTTCCTACCGCAACGGCGCTCGTTGATCCGTGATCCGCTCACGGGGGACGAGCCACCGCGAATCCTCCCCGTGGACTGGTCACCCTTGACGAACGAAGGGATAGACCATGAACGCCCGCACCAAGCCCGCCGACTTCACCGATTACCGCGTGGCCGACCTCGCCCTCTCGACCTGGGGCCGGAAGGAGATCGCGATCGCCGAGACCGAGATGCCCGGCCTCATGGCGATCCGCGCCGAGTACGCGCAGACGCAGCCGCTGCGCGGCGCGCGCATCGCCGGGTCGCTGCACATGACGATCCAGACCGCGGTCCTCATCGAGACGCTCGAGACGCTGGGCGCCGAGATCCGCTGGGCCTCCTGCAACATCTTCTCGACCCAGGACCACGCCGCCGCCGCCATCGCCGCGACCGGCGTCCCCGTCTTCGCCTACAAGGGCGAGACGCTCGAGGAGTACTGGGAATACACCCACCGCATCTTCGACTGGGGGAAGGCCGCGGACGGCTCCCCCAAGTACGCGAACATGATCCTGGACGACGGCGGCGACGCGACGCTGCTCCTCCACCTCGGCACGCGCGCGGAGCTCGACGAGGGCTGCATCTCCAGCCATTCGAGCGAGGAGGAGGCCGCGCTCTACGCGTCCATCCGCGCGCACCTCAAGCACGACCGGAACTGGTATTCGAAGCGCTTGGCCCAGATCAAGGGCATCACCGAGGAGACCACCACGGGTGTCAAGCGCCTCTACCGGATGGCGGAGGAAGGCGCGCTCAAGGCGCCCGCGATCAACGTGAACGATTCCGTCACCAAGAGCAAGTTCGACAACCTCTACGGCTGCCGCGAGTCGCTCGTGGACGGCATCAAGCGCGCGACGGATGTGATGGTCGCGGGCAAGGTCGCCGTGGTGGCGGGCTACGGCGACGTGGGCAAGGGAAGCGCCCAGGCGCTGCGCGCGCTCTCCGCGCAGGTCTGGATCACGGAGATAGACCCCATCTGCGCGCTGCAGGCGGCGATGGAAGGCTACCGCGTCGTGACCATGGACTACGCGTGCGACAAGGCGGACATCTTCGTGACCGCCACGGGCAACTTCCACGTGATCACGGGCGAGCACATGAAGCGCATGAAGGACCAGGCGATCGTGTGCAACATCGGCCACTTCGACAACGAGATCGACGTCGCTGCGCTGAAGAAACTCACCTGGGAGAACATCAAGCCGCAGGTCGACCACGTGATCTTCCCGGACGGAAAACGCATCATCCTCCTCGCCGAGGGCCGCCTCGTGAACCTGGGCTGCGCGACGGGGCATCCCTCGTACGTGATGAGCTCGTCCTTCGCGAACCAGACGCTCGCGCAGATCGAGCTCTTCGCCAATCCCGGCAAGTATCCGGTGGGCGTCTACGTGCTCCCGAAGCGGCTGGATGAGAAAGTGGCGCGCCTGCAGCTCACGAAGCTGGGCGCGATGCTCACGGAGCTGCGCGACGACCAGGCGCGCTACATCGGGGTCGAGAAGTCGGGCCCCTTCAAATCGGATACATACCGCTACTAATGATGGCGGGAACGGCGATCAAGCGGACACTGCGAGCCGCTTATCGCCGACAATCATGAGCGAGCGCGACTTCAGCTTCGAGTTCTTCCCGCCCAAGTCGCCGGAGGGAATGGAGAAGCTGCGCGCCACGCGCCGGCAGCTGGCGCAGCTCCATCCCACGTTCTTCTCGGTGACCTACGGCGCGGGCGGCTCGACGCGCGAGGGGACGCTCGCGACGGTCCTCGAGATCCTGGGCGAGGGCCAGGCCGCGGCGCCGCACGTCTCCTGCGTCGCCGCCACCCGCGCGACGCTGCGCGACGTGGTCGCCGGGTACAAGGAGCACGGCATCCGGCACATCGTCGCGCTGCGGGGCGACCTTCCCTCCGGCCTCGCCGTCGCGGGAGAGCTTCGCTACGCCTCGGACCTCGTGCGGTTCATCCGCGAGGAGACGGGCGACTGGTTCCACATCGAGGTCGCGGCGTATCCCGAGTACCACCCGCAGGCGAGGAAGCCGGACCAGGACCTCGCCGCCTTCAAGACCAAGGTGGAAGCCGGCGCGAACGGGGCCATCACCCAGTACTTCTACAACGCGGACGCGTATTTCCACTTCGTGGAGCGCGCGGAGGCCGCGGGCATCGGCATCCCGATCGTGCCCGGCATCATGCCCATCAACAACTTCAGCCAGCTCGCCCGCTTCTCGGACGCGTGCGGGGCGGAGATCCCGCGCTGGTTGCGGCTGAAGCTCGAGGGCTACGGGGACGACACCGCGTCGATCAAGGCCTTCGGCCTGGACGTGGTGACCGAGCTCTGCGATCGCCTCCTCACGGGCGGCGCGCCGGGCCTGCATTTCTACACGTTGAACCAGGCGGGCCCCACCTCCACGATCTGGCAGCGCCTGGGCCTCTAGGCGGATTGCTGGGTGGCACGGCGGATCGCGGGCTACAATCGGCGCAGCCACCCGTCCGGAGCCGCGCCCTTGAACGATCCCAAGACCCCGACGCGCGAATCGCCCGACCGCAACACGCTCGCCGCGCAGATCCGCGCGCTGCCGCCCCGGGAGGCCGCCGCGCTCGTGGAGCGGGCCGTGCCCGCCGATGCGGTCGAGGCGCTCCTCAAGCTGAATCCCGCGCTCGCCGGGCAGATCCTGCGCGAGCTCGAGTCCGGCCCGCGCCGATTCCTCACCGCGTCCGCGCCGCCCGCCGTCGCGGAGCAGTGGAAGCGCAACATCGGGTACCCCGAAGGCACGCTCGGGCGGCTCATGGAAGCCCCCGTCGCGGTGTTCCGGCCGGACATGACGGTGGGCGAGGCGATCGAGGCGCTGCGCCCGCTCGTGCACGCCATGCTCATCACCTACGTGTACGTGGTCGACGGCGAAGGGCGCCTGCAGGGACTCGTCACCATGCGCGACCTCCTCTTCGGCGAGCACGACGCGCGGCTCTCGGACGTGATGCTGGCCGATCCCTTCGCGCTCACGCCGGAGCTCACGGTCGGCGAGGCGATGAGGCTCACCGTGAACCGGCACTATCCGCAATACCCCGTGCGCGACGCGGACGGGCGGTTGGTAGGCCTCGTCCGCGGCGCCGCGCTCTTCGAGCTGGAGGCCTTCGAGATCACCGCCCAGCCGGGCGCGATGGTGGGCGTGGAGCGCGAGGAGCGGATCGCGACCCCCATCATGCAGAGCTTCAAGTTCCGCAACCCCTGGCTCCTCGCGAACCTCGTCACCGCCTTCGCGGCGGGCGGCGTGGTCGCCATCTTCCAGGGCACCGTCGACCGGCTCGTGATCCTCGCCACTTTCCTCCCGGTGCTCGCCGGGCAATCCGGGAACACGGGCTGCCAGGCGCTCGCGGTCACGGTGCGCGGCATCACGCTGGGCGACATCAAGGCGGGCGGCGGGAAGTCGCTCATGTCGAAGGAGGCGCTCCTCGGCTTCGCGAACGGCGCGGTCACGGGAGTCCTCTGCGGCATCGCCATGTACGTGCTCGCGCGGTTCCAGGACGTGCCCCAGGCGATCTCGCTGGGCGTGGTCGTCTGCCTCGCGATGATCGGGAGCTGCGCGGTGAGCGGCGTCTCGGGGGCGCTGGTGCCGCTGGTGCTGCGCCGGCTGGGCGCCGATCCCGCGACGGCCTCGAGCATCATCGTGACCACCGCGACGGACGTGAGCAGCATGGGGCTCCTCCTCGCCCTCGCGACTTTCCTCGTGCGCTGAACCGGGCGAAGCGGATTATCATGGCCGCCATGCGATTTCCCCTCCTCGCCGCGGGCCTTCTCGCCGTGCTCCTGCCCTGGGCCGCGCGCGCGGACGAGCAGGGCTTCACCAACCGCGCGACCGAGCTGAAGGACCGCGGCGCCGCCGACGCGGCGACCGTCGCGAGCCTTCCCGAGAACACGCCCGTGAAGGTGCTCGGGCGCGGCGGCGGCTGGACGCATGTCGAGGCGGGCGGGAAATCCGGCTGGGTGCGCGTGTTCCACCTGCGCTTCCCGAGCTCCGTCGAATCGGGCTCGTCCTCCGCCGGCTCGAGCGGGCTGGGCGCGCTCGGGTCCGCCCTGGGATTCGGCGGGACGAAGACCACCGAGGCGCGGCTCGCCTCGACCGGCATCCGCGGCCTCTCGACCGAGGACGTGAAGAACGCGAGCCCGAATCCGGAGGAGCTGCAACGCATGCAGTCCTATCGCGCGGATCGCGGCGCGGCGGAGCGCTTCGCGCGCGAGGCGAAGCTCGCGGAAGCGCGAATCCCCGCGCCGGGCGAATCGGGCAAGGGAGAGTCGCGATGAAGCGCGCCGCATGCATGCTCGCCGGGGCGCTCGCGCTGGTACTGCCGTCCTCCCAGGCGATCGATTTCGGCTCGATCCTCAACAAGGCGATCGACACGGGGAAGCAGCTCCACGACGCCAACCGCGAGTTCACGACCGAGGAGGAGGTGGCGCTGGGCGAGGGGCTCGCCTCCGGCTTCCTGGGCGCGGCGCCGCTGGTGCAGGACGCGAACCTCCAGCGCTACGTGAATCGCGTGGGCAAGTGGCTGGCCCTCCACTCGGACCGGCCGGACCTCCCGTGGACCTTCGGCGTGGTCGAGACGGATACGGTGAACGCCTTCGCGATGCCCGGCGGCACCGTCCTCATCACCCACGGGCTCGTGAAGCGCCTCGCGAGCGAGGCGGAGCTCGCCGGCGCGCTTTCGCACGAGATCGCGCACGTGGTGCTCAAGCACCAGCTGAAGGCGATCCAGAGCGACAAGAACTCGCAGGCCTTCGCGGAGCTGGGCAAGGGCATCGCGGGCGACGCGATCGCGCGCCGCGGATCGGATCCCGTCGGGCTCAAGACCTGGGGCGCCAACGCCGGCGTGGAGCTCCTCAAGAACGGCGTGTTCCTCCGGCCGCTCGACCGCTCGATGGAGTACGAGGCGGACAAGCTGGGCGTGGTCATCGCCGCGCGCAGCGGCTACGACCCCTACGGGCTCGTGGGCGTGCTGGAGATGCTCGCGCAGGTGAAGAGCGACGGCTCCGGCCTCTCGGTGCTGGACACCCACCCCGCTCCCGCGGACCGCCTGGCGGAGCTCGAAGGCTTCGTCCCGGCGATCGAGAAGAGCGTCGCGCAGCCGCAGGCGCTCGAGGCGCGCTTCCGGAAGACCGTCGGCCAATAGGCGTCGTCCTCGCGTACGCGGGGACCCATGGATTCCCGCCTACGCGGGAATGACGGTTATGCGGCCGCGATCTTCTTCCGCGCGTGCTGCGCGTCCGCCGCGTGGAGAGTCGCGTACGCCTGGTGCGCCGCCGCCTCCGCCTCGCCGACCTTGATCGCAAGGCCCATGTCCATGAGGATCGAGCCCAGCGCGGAGAGGCACAGCATCACGTTGTCCGCGCGGCACGAGTAGCCCATCAGGCCGAAGCGCCAGATCTTGCCCTTGAGCGGCCCCAGGCCCGCGCCGATCTCGAGGTTGAACTCGTTCAGCAGCGATTTCCTCACCGCCTCCTCGTCCACGCCGGACGGGCAGAGCACCGCGTTCATCTGCGGGAGCTGGTACTTCTCCTCGACCAGGAACTTGAGCCCCATCGCTTCGAGGCCCGCCTTCAGCGCCACGTGGTGGCGGCGGTGGCGCGCCCAGCAGTTGTCCAGGCCTTCCTCCTTGATGAGGAGGAGCGCCTCGTGCAGCGCGAAGAGCGAGTTGGTGGGCGCCGTGTGGTGGTAGGTGCGGTTGGTCGAGCCCCAGTAGCCCAGGAGCAGGTTCATGTCCATGAACCAGCTGTGGATCTTGTCCTTCCGCTTCTTCACGTGCTCGACCACGCGCTCCGAGAAGGACACGGGCGAGAGGCCGGGCGTGCACGAGAGGCACTTCTGGCTCGCGGAGTAGACGGCGTCGATCTTCCAGTCGTCCACGAGCACCGGCGTGCCGCCGAGCGACGTCACGGCATCCACGATCACGAGCGCGCCGTGCTTGTGCGCGATCTGCGTGAGCGCCCGCGCGTCCGACTGCGCCCCGGTGGACGTCTCGCCGTGGATGAACGCGAGGATCCTCGCATCCGGGTTCTTCCGGAACGCATCCTCCACCTTCTGCGGATCGACGGGCTTGCCCCATTCGTCGTCCACCACGACCGCGGTGCCGCCGCAGCGCTCGACGTTCTCGATCATCCGCCCGCCGAAGACGCCGTTCCTGCAGACGATCACCTTGTCGCCGGGCGCGACCATGTTCACGAAGCAGTACTCCATGCCGACCGACCCCGGCCCGGAGACCGGGAACGTGAGCGCGTTCTCCGTCTGGTACACGTAGCGCAGGAGCGCCTTCAGCTCCTCCATCATCTCGACGAACACAGGGTCGAGGTAGCCGATCGCGGGCTGGCTCATGGTGGTGAGCACGCGCGGATGGATCTCCGTCGGGCCCGGGCCCATGAGGGTGCGCTGCGGCGGGTGGAACGAGGTGATCTTCTTCGTGGCGGCGAATTGCTTGATGTTCATGGCGTTTCCCGGAGGCGGCCGCGCGGTGCGCGGGGCGCGAAATGGATGGGGGTGGACGGGGCGTCGCCCGCGGCCTCGATGTTCGCGAAGTCGAAGAGCGACCGGTCGAGCAGGTGCGACGGCGCGACGTTGGTGAGCGCGCCGAAGATGGATTCGAGGCGGCCGGGGTGGTGGCGCTCCCACTCTCGGAGCATCGCCTTCACGTGCTTCCTCTGCAGGTGGTCCTGGGAGCCGCAGAGGTCGCAGGGAATGATCGGGAAGCCGCGGAGCTCGGCGTAGGCCTCGAGGTCGCGCTCCTCCACGTAGGCGAGCGGCCGGATCACGACGTGGCGCCCGTCGTCCGAGACGAGCTTGGGCGGCATCGCCTTCAGCGTCCCGCCGTGGAAGAGGTTGAGGAAGAACGTCTCGAGGACGTCGTCGCGGTGGTGGCCCAGCGCGATCTTCGTCGCGCCCAGCTCGTCCGCGATGCGATAGAGCGCGCCCCGCCGCAGCCGCGAGCAAAGGCCGCACATCGTCTTTCCCTCGGGGATCACGCGCTTCACGACGCTGTACGTGTCCTGCACCGCGATCCGGAACGGGACGCCCAGGCCCCGCAGGTAATCCGGGAGGACGTGCTCCGGAAAGCCGGGATGGCGCTGGTCGAGGTTCACCGCGACGAGGTCGAAGGGAATAGGCGACTTCCCGCGCAGCCGCATCAGCAGGTCGAGGAGCGCGTGGCTGTCCTTTCCGCCGGACAGGCACACCATCACCTTGTCCCCCGCCTCGATCATCCCGTAGTCCGCGATCGCCTCGCCGGCGAGGCGGCGCAGGCGCTTCGCGAGCTTGGCCGATTCGAACTCGGCTTTACGGGGATCGGTTTGGGCCACGGGATTCACAGGTGCAGTCCGCGCCCTCCATCCACCGCCAGGACCTGGCCCGTGACGAACGGCGCGTCGAAGAGGAAGTATTTTACCGCGCCCGCGATGTCTTCCGGGTTTCCGGTCCGCGCGAGGGGCGTCTGGCCCGTGATGCGATGCTTCTCGGCGGGATCGAAGTGCCGCCCGTCGTCCGGCCAGAGGATCGCGCCCGGCGCCACGCCGTTCACGCGCACCTCGGGCGCCATCTCGAGGGCGAGGGCGCGCGTGAGGCCCGCGAGGCCCGTCTTGGCGACGGAGTACACGAGGAAATCCTTGAGCGGCCGCTCCGCGTGGATGTCCACCACGTTCACGATGGCGCCTCGGGCCGCGCGCAGGTGCGCGGCCGCCGCCTGCGCGAGGAAGAGCGGCGCGCGGAGGTTCGTGCCCACGAGGTCTTCCCAGTCGCGCTCGCCGATCGCCCCGAAGGGCGTCGCGTAGAACGACGAGGCGTTGTTCACGAGGCCCGCGAGCCCCCCGAAGGCGCGCGCGGCGTCCTCGACGATCCGCCCCAGGGCGGCCACGTCGAGGAGATCGCCCTGCACGATGGCGCACGAGCGCGGCCGCGCCGCCTCCAGCTCCGCGGCGAGCGCCTCGGCTTCCGCGCGGGAGCGGTGGCAGTGCAGCACCACCCGCGCGCCTGCCGCGTGCAGGCGCCGGGCGACCGCGGCGCCGATGCGGCGCGCGGCGCCCGTGACGAGGACCGCTTGATCCTGCATGCTATAGTCGGCCGCGACGAAAAAGCCGCGACGGAAAAAGATAACGCAGTGTAGCCCAAGGCTCCACGATGACGACCTCCGCCGACTCCGTGCTGCCGCCGCCTTCGCCCGAGGCGGCCGCGCATTCCCGCCTCGTCGGCGAGTACGTCGCACGCGAGATCCTCGACTCCGGCGGCTGGATCCCGTTCTCCCGTTTCATGGAGCTCGTGCTCTACGCGCCGGGCCTGGGCTACTACTCCGCCGGCTCGCGCAAGTTCGGCGCCGAAGGCGACTTCGTGACGTCGCCCGAGATCTCGCCCATGTTCGCGCGTTGCCTCGCGCGCCAGGCGCGGCAGGTGCTGGACGCCACCGGCGGCGACATCCTCGAGCTGGGCCCGGGCTCCGGAGCGCTCGCCGCGGACCTCTTCGAGGACCTGAAGGCCCAGGGCGCCCCGCCGCGCAACTACTTCATGCTCGAGGTGAGCCCGGATCTTCGCGAGCGCCAGCACGCGCTCCTCGCCGAGCGTTTCCCGGAGGACCTCGGGCGCTTCACCTGGATCGGCGAGCTGCCCGTGAGCTTCCGCGGGTTCATCGTCGCGAACGAGGTGCTGGACGTCGTGCCCTTCTCGCTCGTGCGCCGCGAGGATGGCCAGCTCCTCGAGCGCGGCGTGATCCTCACCGAATCCGGGTTCGCGTGGGAGGACCAGCGCATGCCGGACGGAGACCTCAAGCGGCGCGCGGCCGCGGTCCTTCCTCCCGGCGATTACGAGTACCTCACGGAGGTGGGCTTCGCGGCGGAAGGCCTCGTCCGCACGCTCGCGAAGGCGCTCGAGGCGGGGGTGGCGATCTTCATCGACTACGGCTTTCCCGAGCGCGAGTTCTACCATCCGCAGCGCTCGATGGGGACGATGCGCTGCCATTACCGCCACCGCTTCCACGGCGATCCCTTCTTCATGCCGGGGCTGCAGGACATCACGGCCCACGTGGACTTCACCGCCATGGCGCGGGCGGGGGAGCAGGGCGGCGCGGAAGTGGAGGGTTTCACGACCCAGGCCTACTTCCTCATCTCGTGCGGGCTCGCCGTGCTGGTGCAGGAGACCGACCCCGAGATCACGCTCTCGCGGCTCAAGGCCACGAGCGCGGTCCACCGCTTGATCAGCCCGGCCGAGATGGGCGAGCTCTTCAAGGTGCTCGCGTTCGGGAAGGGCGTGGATTTCCCGCTGCTGGGGTTCCAGTCGGCGCGGCCGCTCTCGCTCTGATGCGCTGCTAGTCGCGCCGCGGGCAACCATGCACCACCGACTCGCATCCTCGCCGGAAACCGTCCATTGGGGCTGGTTCGACGCGGCACTGCCGCACGTGCTCACGATCGAGAGCGGGGATCGCATCACGATCGAGTCGCTCTCGGGCGGACCCGCCAACCTGCCCGGCGAAGGCTTTCACGTCCCTCCGGAGCTCCTCGAGGTGCATGCGAAATGCCAGCGCCGGATCCCCGGGCACATCCTCACGGGTCCGGTATCGGTGCACGGAGCCCAGCCGGGCGATGCGCTGGAGATCCGCATCCTCGACGTGGCGTTGCGGCAGGACTGGGGCTACACCGCGGTGCGGCCGCTCGCGGGCGCGCTGCCGGACCACATCGAGGCGGCCGAGCAGATCATCTCCCGGCTGGATCCCGAGACTTGCACGGCGTTGCTGCCGTGGGGCACGCGCATCGCGCTCCGCCCGTTCTTCGGCGTGATGGGCGTCGCGCCGCGCCGCAGCTGGGGCGCGATCTCGTCGATCCAGCCGCGCGAGCACGGAGGAAACCTGGACAACACGCTGTTGGTCCCCGGCTCGACGCTCTACCTGCCGGTCTTCGTCGAGGGCGCGGGATTCTCGGTGGGCGACGGGCATGCCGCGCAGGGCGACGGGGAGGTCTGCGTGACGGCGATCGAGACAGCGCTCACCGGCACCTTCGAGATCCACGTCCGCAAGGATCTCCGGCTGGACTATCCCGCGGCGGAGACGCCGGCGCACCTCATCACGATGGGCATGGATCCGGACCTGGACACCGCCGCGCGGGAGGCGCTGCGGCGCATGCTCCAGCGCGTCGAGCGCGAGACGGGCCTCACCCGCAACCGCGCCTTCATGCTGATGAGCCTGGTGGCCGATGTGCGCGTCACGCAGCTCGTGAACGAGCACAAGGGCATCCACGTGATGATGCCGAAGAGCGCGCTCGCGCGGCCCTCCTGAAGCCCGGTCCTCACGCCTTCAGCGCCGCCAGCACCTCTTCCAGCATCTTCTTCGCGTCGCCGAAGAGCATCCGGTTGTTCTCCTTGTAGAAGAGCGGATTGTCGACCCCCGCGTAGCCCGAGGCCATGCTGCGCTTCATCATGATCGAGGTCTTCGCCTTCCACACCTCGAGGACCGGCATTCCGGCGATGGGGCTCCCGGGATCGTCCTGCGCGCTCGGGTTCACGATGTCGTTGGCACCGATCACCATCGCGACGTCCGTGTCCGGGAAGTCCGCGTTGATCTCGTCCATCTCCATCACGATGTCGTAAGGCACCTTCGCCTCGGCCAGGAGCACGTTCATGTGCCCCGGCATGCGCCCGGCGACCGGGTGGATCGCGAAGCGCACGGTCTTCCCCTGGTCGCGCAGGAATTTCGTGATCTCGTACACCGTGTGCTGCGCCTGGGCGACCGCCATGCCGTAGCCGGGCACGATGACGACGCTCTTCGATTCCTTGAGGAGCTCGGCGGTTTCCGCGGCGGTGATCGGCGTCACCTCGCCCGCAGGCTTGGCGCCGCCGGCCGCGGGCGCCTTGGTCTCGCCGCCGAAGCCGCCCGCGATCACCGCGAGGAACTTGCGGTTCATCGCGCGGCACATGATGTACGAGAGGATCGCGCCGCTCGAGCCCACGAGCGCCCCGGTCACGATGAGGAGGTCGTTCGAGAGCATGAAGCCCGTGGCCGCGGCCGCCCATCCGGAGTAGCTGTTCAGCATCGAGACCACGACCGGCATGTCCGCGCCCCCGATCGCCATCACCATGTGCACGCCGAAGAGGAGGGCGATCACGGTCATCACGACGAGCGGCATCATCCCGTCCTGGATCGTGTGCGCGTGCACGAACGCGTAGCCGAACCAGGCGACGACGAGGAGGCCGGCGAGGTTCAGCCAATGGCGCCCGGGAAGCAGCACGGGCTTGCCGGTGATGCGCGCGGAGAGCTTCCCGAACGCGATCACGGATCCGGAGAGCGTCACCGCGCCGATCAGCACGCCGACGTAGACCTCGATCTCGTGGATCTTCACTTCCGCGGGCGACATGCCCGCCGCGGCGGTGGGATCGACGTAGCTCGCGTAGCCCACGAGCACCGCGACGAGGCCCACGAGGCTGTGCATGAACGCGACCAGCTCCGGCATCTGGGTCATGAGCACGGTGCGCGCGAGGTACAGGCCGATGGATCCGCCGGCGACGAGCGCCACCGCGATCCACGCGAGGCCGGCGGGCGTCACGCGCGGGCCGAACACGGTCGCGGCGACGGCGATCGCCATGCCGATCATGCCGTACAGGTTTCCGCGGCGGGACGTCTCCGGGTTCGAGAGCCCGCCCAGGCTCAGGATGAAGAGGATGATCGCGGCGATGTAGGAGACGGCAACCAGGCTCGGGGACATGGCCGCCTCCTATTTCCGGAACATCGAGAGCATGCGCTGCGTGACCGCGAAGCCCCCGAACATGTTGATCGCCGTGAGCGCGATGCCCGCGACCGCGATCCACCGGATCGCCTCGTCGGGCCGGGCGCCTTCCCCCGTGAGTGCGGCCACGGCGGGCGGCGCGATCTCCACCAGCGCCCCGATGATGATGATGCTGCTGATGGCGTTGGTCACGCTCATGAGCGGCGTGTGGAGCGCGGGCGTCACGTTCCAGACCACCATGTAGCCCACGAAGACGGCGAGCACGAAGACGGTGAAGTGCCCGAGGAAGGCCGCGGGCGCGTAGGCGCCGATCAGCGCGAAGACGATCGCCGCGGCGGCGAACATCCCCGCGAGGCGGCCGGCCGGCATCGGCGCTCCCGCGCCGTGTCCGTGCCCCTTCTTCTCCGCGGCGGCGGGCGCCGGCTTCGCGGGCGGCTTGGCAGGCGCCGCCGAGAGCTTCGGCGCCGGCGGCGGCCACGTGACCGTCCCGTCCTTGATCACGGTCGTGCCGCGGATCACCTCGTCGTCCATGTTCACGTCGAAGACGCCGTCCTTCGCCTTGCAAAGCTCCTCCGAAAGCCGGAAGAGGTTGGTCGCGTAGAGCGTGGACGATTGCGTGGCGAGCCGGCTGGGAAGGTCCGTGTAGCCGATGATCGTGACGCCGTGGCGCACGACGACCTTGCCGGGCTCGGTCAACTCGCAGTTGCCGCCCTGCTCGGAGGCGAGGTCGACGATGACGCTTCCGGGCTTCATCGACTCGACCATCGCGGCGGTGATGAGCTTGGGCGCGGGCTTGCCCGGGATCAACGCCGTGGTGACGATGATGTCGACCTCCTTCGCCTGCTTCGCGAAGACGTCGCGCTGCGCGCGCTGGTAGCCCTCGCTCATCACCTTGGCGTAGCCGCCCACGCCGGTGCCTTCCTCCTGGTAGTCGACCCCCACGTACTCGCCGCCGAGGGACCGGATCTGGTCCGCGACCTCGGGGCGCGTGTCGTTCGCGCGCACGATGGCGCCCAATCCCGCGGCGGCGCCGATGGCGGCGAGGCCGGCCACGCCCGCGCCGATCACGAAGACCTTGGCCGGCGGCACCTTGCCCGCCGCGGTGATCTGCCCGGTGAAGAAGCGCCCGAAGTGGTGCGCCGCCTCGATGATCGCGCGGTAGCCCGCGATGTTCGCCATGGAGGAAAGGGCGTCAAGCTTCTGCGCGCGCGAGATGCGCGGCACGCTGTCCATGGCGAGCACGGTGGCCTTCTTCGCCGCGAGCGCCTGCAGGAGGTCCGGGTTCTGCGCGGGCCAGAGGAAGCTCACGAGCACCTGCCCGGCGCGCACGAGCTCGACCTCGTCGCGGCTGGGGGCGCGCACCTTGAAGACGATGTCCGCGCCGCTCCAGACCGCCGAGGCGTCCGGCACGATCCGGGCGCCCGCCGCGGCATAGGCCTCGTCCGCGATGTTCGCCCCTTCCCCCGCGCCGGACTGGACCATGACCCCGAACCCCAGCTTCGCGAGCTTCTGCACCACGTCCGGGACGGTGGCGACGCGCTTCTCGCCCGGGAAGGTTTCCTTGGGAACGCCGATCACCTGGGCCATGCGGGGCGAGCTCCTTCAGCGGGAAGACGATCCAACGGCAAGAGCGACGGATTCTACCTTCGTCGGGGTCGCCGCCCCCGCGTCCGGGGCCGGCGGCCGTTTGAGCGCCGTCAAGAAAGGCCGCGATCGGCGCGGCCCGCGGCGGCCCCGAACGCGCGCGGCCATCGCAAGTCCTTGATTCCTAGGGGGCGATATCCGCCTACCGGCTCATGCTGCGCTGCAATATATTTTCGCGGGATGGTCTTGACTCCGGGCGTGGAAGGCCTAAAATTGATTTGGTGCAGTGCAGCAAAACCCAACCGCCGCCTCCATAGGACACCCATCATGCTGAAGATCGACACGTTCACCGCGGCCAACGACGCCGCCATCGAGCAGTTCACCCAGCTCGCCCAGCTTTCGCTCGCGAACGCCCAGCGCTTCGCGGAGCTCGGCCTCGGCGCCGCCCGCGAATCCGTCGAGCAGGTCGCCGCCCACGCGCAGTCCCTGGCCGGTGCCAAGGACGTCCACGAGGTGATCGCGCTCAACTCCGCCGCCCTCGAGCCCGTCATGAAGCGCGCGTACAGCTACTCGCGTACCGCCTACGAGACGGCCGCCGAGACGAACGCCGAAGTGAAGA
This sequence comes from Usitatibacter sp., assembly GCA_036266535.1. Lineage (GTDB taxonomy): Bacteria > Pseudomonadota > Gammaproteobacteria > Burkholderiales > Usitatibacteraceae > Usitatibacter. The sequence continues at coordinate 14,626 of DATAMY010000084.1, forward strand.
AGGCGTTCGAGAAGCAGGCAGCCGAGTTCAACCGCGCCGCCGCCGCCGCGCTCGAGGAAGCGTTCAAGTACGCGCCCACCGGCTCGGAAGCGATCGTCGAGAACATGAAGTCCGCCGTCGCCGCCGCGCAGGCCGCCTACGGCAACCTCGCCTCGCTCAACAAGCGCGTGTACGACACCGTGGAGAAGTCGGTCCAGGACGGCGCCGGCGCCGTGAAGTCCGCCGCGAAGTCCCGCTCCCGCAAGCGCTAGGCCCCGCCCGCGCCGCCCTTCGGGCTAGTGCCCGGTGGGCGGCTGCAGTCCGGCGATCGCGGCGAGCCGCGCTCGCCGGATCGCCCCGGGGATGTCCTGGGGGAACTCGCGTGCCACCGCGCCCGCATCCACGTTTCGAGCGGCTTCGAGCGCCCGGCGCAGCATCGCCCGCGGCTTGAAAGCTTCCGCCGCCGCTCCCGCATCGCATTCCGCCACCTCCACCAGCCGATCCAGCCGCTCGGGCCTGCGGAACGCGTCCGCGCGCTCGAGGAGCTGCAGCGTGTCCTCTGCGTCCAGCTCCGGCGACTCGGCGAGGTCGCGCTCGCGGCCCGCGAGCGCCGCGAGCTCCCGGCAATCGTTGGGCGCGTTCACCCGCGCGGCGAGCGCCGCGGCATCGTTCGCTTCCAGGTCGATCACGAGGAGCGCGTAGCGCACCGCGAGCCCGTAGCCGCGAGCGGCGGCGTGCTCGAGCCGCGCCGCGAGCCGCTCCGGCACGTCCACGCGATCGAACGAGCGGTCGACCTCCGGCAGCACGCGCGCGAGCGCTCCGCATTCGCGCAGCACCGCGACCATGCGCGACGGGCTCTTCTCGAGGAGCCCGCGCGCGAGCTCCTGCCAGACGCGCTCCGGCACGAGGGCGTCGGCCTCGCCCGCCTCGACCATGCGGCGCATGAGCGCGAGGGTCTGCGGCGCCACCGCGAAGCCGAAGCGCGCCGCGAAGCGCGCGACCCGCAGGATCCGCACCGGGTCCTCCGCGAACGCTTCGCTCACGTGGCGGAGCACTCCCGCGCGCAAGTCGGCCTCGCCCGCGTGCGGATCGACGAGGCGGCCATCCTCGCCGCGCGCCATCGCGTTGATCGTGAGGTCGCGGCGCGCGAGGTCCTGCTCGAGCGTCACGTCCGGCGCGGCATGGAACGAGAAGCCCTTGTAGCCGGGACCGGTCTTGCGCTCCGTGCGCGCGAGCGCGTATTCCTCGTGCGTCTCGGGATGCAGGAAGACGGGAAAGTCCGCGCCCACGGGCCGGAAGCCCTGCCGCGCCATCTCGGCCGGATCCGCGCCCACGACCACCCAGTCGCGGTCCTGGACCGGAAGGCCGAGGAGCTCGTCGCGCACGGAGCCCCCGACCTGGTAGACCTTCATTTCGCGTACGGCTCGTCTTCGGCGACGATCTCCGTCTCCGCGAGCGCCTCGCGGATCCACGCATCGACGCCGCGCGCCGCGCGCATCGCCTCGCAGTACGCGGCCGCTTCCGGGCCGAGCGCCACGCCGTAGGTGGCGAAGCGCATCACCACGGGCGCGTACATGGCGTCGGCCGCGCAGAACGCGCCGAAGAGGAACGGACCCGCGGCGCCGAAGCGGCGGCGGGCCTCGGCCCACAACGACTCGATCCGCGCGATGTTGGCGCGCGTGGCGGGAGTCATGCCCTTGCCGGGGTGGGCGGCGCGGATGTTCATCGGCATCGTGGAGCGCAGGTCCCGGAAGCCCGCGTGCATCTCCGCGCTGATGCTCCGCGCGAAGGCGCGGGCCGCGGGATCCGCGGGCCACACGCCCTTGTCCGGGTGCCACTCCGCGAGCGTCTCCACGATCGCGAGCGTGTCCCACACGGCCATGTCGCCGCGCCAGAGCACGGGCACCATCCCGGAAGGGGACCACCGGGGGATCTCGCGCGTCCACTCGTCGCTATTGAAGCGGAGCTTCTTCTCGGCGAAGGGGATGCCCAGCTCGCGCATGAGCACCCACGGGCGCATCGACCACGAGGAGTAGTTCTTGTTGCCGATCACGAGCGTGAGGGGTGCCACGGCGCTCACCTTCCCGCCCGGTAGCGCGCGTAGCGCGCCTCGCGCGCCGCGGGCCCGAGGTACTCCGGGATCACGGCCTCGACCGACGCCGGCTCGAAGGCGCAGATCGCGGGCGGGCGGCCGGTGCACACGTTGTCCACGCTCATCGAGCGCAGATTGTCGCGCGTCATGAGCCGGCCCGGGAGGTGCTCGAGGACGAAGGCCTGCATGCGCGCGAGCGGCCCCGGGAGCGCCACGACGCGGCGGCGCTTGCCGATCGTCGCAGCCACGAGCCGCACGAGCTCCGACAGCGTGTACGCGCGCGGCCCGCAAAGATCGTAGGTCGCGCCGAACGCGCGCGGGTCCCCGAGCGCCGCCATGCAGCAGCGCGCGACGTCCTCGACCCAGACCGGCTGGAAGCGGGCGTTCGCGGCGGCGAGCGGGATCACCGGAAAGAGGTCCGCGAGGCTCGCGAAGAGGTTGAGGAACCGGTCTTCCTCGCCGAAGATCACCGACGGGCGCAGGATCGTCCACGGCACCGACGCGGCGCGGACTGCCGCCTCGCCGGCCGCCTTGGACCGCAGGTACTCGCTGGGAGCGTCCTCCCCCGCGCCCAGCGCGCTCACGTGCACGAAGTGCTGCACGCCGCTCGCGCGGCAGGCGCGCACGGCGCGGCGCGGCAGCTCGCCGTGCACGTCCGCGAACGACTGGCCGCGAGACGGGTGGATCACCCCCACGAGGTTCACCGCGGCATCCATGCCGTCGAAGGCCCGCTCGAGCGTCTTCTCGTCCGAGGGATCGCCCTCCATCACCTCGATCGTCGGCAGCACCGTGAGCGCGCGAGCGCGCGCGACGCCCCTCGTCAGCACGCGCACGCGGATGCCGCGATCCGTCGCCTGGTCCGCGATCGCGCGGCCGACGAAGCCGGTCCCGCCCAGCATGCAGAGGCTCGAGATTTCCATGGCGTCAGGGAATGTTGGCGGCGAACGAGTCGGGGGCCCGGGGAGCGACGGTGCCCAGCAGCTGCTTCAGGCTCGCGGCGGTGCCCGTGAGCCGATGGCGGTAGTACCACGCGTTGGTGAAGACCTTCTTCACGTAGTCGCGCGTTTCCGGATACGGGATGGTCTCGGCATAGATCGCGCCTTCGAGGGGCTTCCCGTCGCGCCACCTGCGCGCGCGGCTGGGTCCCGCATTGTAGGCGGCCGCGGCGAGGAGCGGCTCGCCGAGCGAGGCGAGCACGCGGTGCAGGTAATAGGTTCCCATCGCGAGGTTCACGTCCGCGCGCACGAGCATGTCCGGCCGGAAGGGCTTCACGGGGATCTGGCGGGCGATCCAGCGCGCGGTGGCCGGCATGAGCTGCATCAATCCCACCGCGCCTACGGGGGAGCGGGCCTCGACGAGGAAGCGGCTTTCCTGCCGGATGATCCCGTAGACGAACGCCTCGTCGATGTCCCACTGCCGCGAAGCCGCGTCCAGCGCCTCGCGATGCGGCAGCGGATAGCGCTGGGAGAAGTCGTGGATCTGGAGCGTCCGGTCCGCCGTGAAGATCGCGCGGTCCGGCACGTTCGCGTCCGCGGCGATCCGGGCGGCGGCGAGGAGGCTCCGGTCGTCGAGGCCGCGGATCGCCCAGCTCCACTCGCGCAGCGCGTCGTTGTCCAGGCCCCCGCGGTAGAGCGCGAGCGAGCGCCGGATGCCGGGAATGTCTCGAACGCGGTCGATCTCCTCGGACGCCGGCCGGAAGCCGTTCCATTCCGGCGTGGTCGCGATGCCGAGGTCCTCGGACGCGAGGAGGCCGTAGAAGCTCGGGAGCATCGAGATGCCGCGCAGGAGCGCGTCACCCCCCGCCGCGTCGCCCGTCGCGCGAAGCGCGCGCCCCTTCCAGTAGCGCCAGGTGGGGTCGCGCGCCACTTCCGGGGAGAGCGCGCCGATCGCGGCGAGCACTTCCTTCCAGTCGCCGGCGCGAAGCGCGGCCCGCGCCCGCCACGCGACCTGCGCGTCCGTGAGCGCGCAGCCGCGCGCTCGGCCGTACCACGCGAGCGCGTTCGGATCGAGCTCGAGCGCGGCCTGGTACGCCACCTGCCCCCAAGCGCACGGCGCCTCGGCGCCCAGGGCGGGCGCGAGCTCGCCGAGCTTCGCCGCCGCCGCCTCCGGCTGGCTCCGCGCGAGCCGCGCCACCGCGAAGATGGCGAGCTCGCGCTCGGCGCGGTCCGGCCCGGGCGGCTTCATCTTCGCCAGGAACGCGGCGGGATCGCGCGCGGCGCGGTCGAGGCTCTTCTCGGGCATGCGCGCCCGGGGCGCCAGGAGCGAATTCGTGCGCTTCGCGGCCCTGACCGCACCGTCCTGCAGGAGCTTGTGGAGCCGCGCCCAGGTGTCGGCCTCCGACACGCCACCGCCGTCCACGAGCGCCGCGAAGACCGGGTCGCAGGGCGCGGGCGCCTCGCGTCCCTCGAGGTAGAGCGCGCGCGCCTCGGGCTTCGCCTCCGGGTCCGCGCGCGCGAAGCGCTCCTGGAAGGCATAGCAGGCGATCTCCGCGTCGTCCGTCACGAGCTTCGGGTGCTCCGCGCGGAAGAGATCCCACGAGGCCGAGGCGCCGAGGGCCTTCAGCCAATCGCGCCGCAAGCTTTCCGCAAGCGGACCCGAGGGATACTTCGCGAGGAAGGCCTGCACCTCGTCCGGGGCGGCGCGGTCGATGTTGCCGTCGAGGAGCCAGTAGGCGGGGTATGCTTCGAGGATCGTGCCCGCGAAGCGGGGGCGCAGCTGCTCGACGACCTTCCAGCGTCCTTTCAGTACCGCCTCCCGCGCCGCCGCGAGGTCGGCATCCGCGGGCTCGCGCACGAGCGGGGCCGCGCCCACGGCGAGCGCGGTCGCGCACAGGCAGGAGGAAATCCACTTGATGCAAGTCAAGGTCATCGGCGCGGCCGCTGTCATACCTTTCACGGATAAAATTATAAGCTCAGCTTCCGCGCATTCCCGGCCCCCGTCATGATTCATCTCGCCGCAACCGCCTCGCTCGTCATCTGGGCAGCCGCCCCGTTCGTTAGGCTGATGGGAGCCCCTTCCCGTCGAGAGCCGGGTTACGCCTCGGCACCGCAACGCCCAGCCCGCTAGGACGCGCGGGCTCCCGCGCGCCTTCCGCGCGCGAGGCACAAGTCCAAGGTCGGATCGTCAACCGTCGGCATCCTAGGAGGATTCAGATGAAGTCCAGAGTCTTTTCACGCGGCCGCCTGGCCGTGCTCGCGTGCGCGGCCCTCGCCGCGTGCCTGCCCGCGCTTGCGTGGGAGCCCAACAAGACCGTCGAGTTCGTGGTCCCCGCGGGTACCGGCGGCGGCGCGGACCAGATGGCGCGCTTCATCCAGTCGGTCATCGCGAAGAACAAGCTCATGAAGGAGCCGATGGTCGTCGTGAACCAGGGCGGCGGCGCCGGGGCGGAAGGCTTCCTCAACGTGAAGGGCGACAAGGGCGACGGGCACAAGCTCATCATCACCCTCTCCAACCTCTTCACGACGCCGCTCGCCACGGGCGTGCCGTTCAGCTGGAAGGACTTGACGCCCGTCGAGATGATGGCGCTGGACGAGTTCGTCCTCTGGGTGAACGCGAAGACGCCCTACAAGACCGCGCAGGACTACATCGCGGCCATGAAGAAGGCGGGGCCCGGCAAGTTCAAGATGGGCGGCACCGGCTCCAAGCAGGAGGACCAGATCGTCACGGTCAACATCGAGAAGCAGGCCGGGGTGAAGTTCACCTACATCCCGTTCAAGGGCGGCGGCGACGTCGCGACCCAGCTCGTGGGCGAGCACGTGGACTCCACCGTGAACAACCCGATCGAGGCCGTGGCCCAGTGGCGCGCCGGCAACCTTCGGCCGCTCTGCGTCTTCGACGCGCAGCGGATGCCCTACAAGGAAAAGGTCACGAAGGACATGTCCTGGAACGACATCCCGACCTGCAAGGAGCAGGGCCTGAACGTCGAGTACCTGATGCTCCGCGGCATCTTCATGCCCGGCGGCGTCACGCCGGACATGGTGAGCTACTACGTGAACGTGCTGAACAAGGTCCGCGAGACGCCGGACTGGCAGAGGTTCATGCAGGACGGCGCCTTCAACACGAGCCACATGACCGGCAAGGAATATGCGGACTGGGTGGCGAACGCGGAGAAGACGCACGAGAACCTCATGCGGGAAGCGGGATTCCTCGCCAAGAAGTGATGCATCGGGGCCCCGGCGACGGGGCCCTTTTCGTTCGATCGCGGGAGAAGCGGGATGGAGCGGCAATCTGAAGCGCGGGCGGTGGGATCGGTGCGGCTCTGGGAGTCCATCGTCGCGCTGGTGTTCCTCGTGTTCGGGGCGGTCGTGATGTGGGACAGCTGGCGGATCGGCGCGCGGTGGGCGGAGGACGGCCCCCAGGCGGGCTACTTCCCGTTCTACATCGGCGTCTTCATCGTGGTGTCGGCCCTCGTGATCCTCTACACCGCGCTCCGGATGAGCCCGGAGGAGGGCGGAGTCCCCTTCGTCGAGTGGGGACAGTTGAAGCTGGTCCTCACGATCATGATCCCCAGCGTGGTCTACGTGGCGCTCATCGACAATCCGTGGTTCTCGCTGGGCATCTACGTGCCCTCCGCGCTCTTCATCGCCGCGTTCATGCGCATCCTCGGCAAGTACGGCTGGCTCAAGGTCGTCGCGGTCTCCGTGGGCGTCATGTTGGCGTTCTTCCTGATGTTCGAAGTCTGGTTCCAGGTTCCACTGCCCAAGGGTCCGCTCGAGGCGGCCTTCGGCTTCGCCTGAGGCTGCGATGCACGAAATCGAATCCCTGATCGGCGGCTTCCAGGTCGCGCTGTCGTGGTTCAACCTGATGCTGATGTTCGCCGGGATCATCCTCGGCGTGATCATCGGCGTGCTGCCCGGCCTGGGCGGGGCGAACGGCGTGGCGATCCTGCTGCCGCTCACGTTCTCCATGGCGCAGCAGCCGGGGGGGCAGACCTCCGCCATCATCCTGCTCTCGTGCATCTACTGGGGCGCGCTCTTCGGCGGCGCCATCACGTCGATCCTCTTCAACATCCCGGGGGAGCCGTGGTCGGTCGCGACCACCTTCGACGGCTATCCGCTGGGCCAGAAGGGAAGGGCCGGGGCGGCGCTCACGGCCGCGTTCACGTCCTCCTTCTTCGGGGCGCTCGTGGGCGTCCTCCTCATCACGTTCCTCTCCCCCATCGTCGCGCGCTTTGCGCTCCGCTTCGGGCCGCCGGAGTTCTTCTCCGTGTACCTCCTCACGTTCTGCGCGTTCGTGGGGATGAGCAAGGGCTCGCCCTTCAAGACCATCGCCTCGATGATGCTGGGCTTCGCCCTGGCGGCGGTCGGGATCGACACGGTCACGGGGCAGCTGCGCCTCACCTTCGGCTGGACGGAGCTCCTCAAGGGCTTCGACTTCCTGATCGCGGTGATCGGCCTCTTCGGCATCGGGGAGATCCTCCTCACGATCGAGGAGGGCCTCGAGTTCAAGGGCGCGCAGGCGCGCCTCAACATGAAGGTCGTGATCCAGACGTGGAAGGAGCTTCCGCGCTACTGGAAGACGTCGCTCCGGAGCGCCGCGGTGGGCTGCCTCATGGGCATCGTCCCGGGCGGCGCCACGCCCGCCTCGTTCATGAGCTACGGCCTCGCGAAGAAGATGTCGCGGGACGGGGAGAAGTTCGGCACGGGCGTGGTCGAGGGCGTGGTCGCGCCGGAGACGGCGGCGCACGCGGCCGGCACCTCCGCGCTCCTGCCGATGATCACGCTGGGCGTCCCCGGCTCGCCCACGGCGGCGGTGCTCCTGGGCGGCCTCCTCATCTGGGGCCTGCAACCGGGTCCGCTCCTCTTCACCGAGAAGGCGGACTTCGTCTGGGGCCTCATCGCCTCGATGTACCTCGGCAACATCGCGGGCCTCATCGTGGTGCTCACCTGCGTGCCGCTCTTCGCCGCGATCCTGCGGGTCCCCTTCTCGATCATCGCGCCGGTGATCCTCGTGATCTGCGCGATCGGCGCGTACACGGTCCACAACGCGATGTTCGACGTGTGGCTCATGCTCGCGTTCGGCGCGATCGGCTACGTCTTCAAGAAGCTCGACTACCCGATGGCGCCGATGGTGCTCGCGCTCGTGCTGGGCGACAACGCCGAGAACGGGTTCCGGCAGTCGATGCTCATGTCGGCGGGCGACATGCGGATCTTCTTCTCGAACAGCCTCGTGGGCGGCATCACCACCCTCGCGCTCCTGCTGCTCTTCTGGCCCGCGATCTCGCGGCTCATCGCGCTCGCGCGGGGGAAGAACGGCGGCCCGCGGCTCCCGGCCGGCCCGGACTGAAGGACGCTTTCCCACGCAGCCGCGACGCGTTCCTGCGCGAATCCGTCGCCCAGTCGCGGCGAAGCCGGTCCCCTTCGAGCCGGGGATGACGCGTGGCTTCACAGCGTCGCCGCGGGCCGCTTGGGGGAATTCCGTCAGATCTTCCCGGCGTGCTTCAGGCGCGAGAGCGTCTCGGCGGAGAGGTTCAGGTACGAGGCGAGCTCCTTCTTCGGCACGCGCTCGGAGAGCTCCGGGTGCTTGCGCATGAAGCGGTGCACGCGGCCGGGGGCGTCGAGGAGGTGGAGGGTGATCGTGTGCGCCATCACCTCGCTCATGAGGAACATGACCTCGTACTCGAAGTCGTCCTTGAGGTCGGGGTGGGCGTCGAGGAAGCTCGCCCACTGCGGCAGCGGCATCTTCGCCACGCGCGCCTTGGTGACGCAGCGGATCGAGTAGGGCGCGGGCGTGCGCAGCTTCCAGGCCGCGTAGCTCGTGTCCATGTCGTCCTCCTTGGCGAAGCGGAGGATCATCTCCTTGCCTTCCGGGCTCGCCACGACGCGCTTCAGGATCCCGTCGATCACGAAGTACTGCTCCATCTCGTGCGCGCCCTGGGGCAGGAGCATGTCGCCCTTGCGGTAGTCCATGATGTGCAGGACCGATTCCAGCTCGTCGAAGGCGCGCGGCTTCAGGCGCCTCAAGACGATGTTCTGGCGCAGCCGCTCGCGGATCTCCTGGAGCTGCGGATGGTTCACGAGGAGGGTCATCGGCGGGCGTTGCGGGGAATTGACCCGGGTCAATCGCGGCCCGGGGGCCAAAATTGACCGCCATCAAGGTCGGATGTTCGGCGTGTTTCTTAACATTGTAGCCTGATTCGAGCGGCGGCTTCCCGCCGCCCGCCGCTCCCAACTCGACCCTTTACCCGCCCGAGGCCCGTCCGGCCCCGGCGGATACGCCCCCTCGGAGGAATACCCCATGGCAACCGTCACCGAACCCGCCGTCGCCGGCCAGGCTTCCGCCTCCGCGAAGCCCGCCGACGCGAGCGCCGGCGAGCAGACCATCGACGGCTTTCACCTGGTGATCGATGCGCTGAAGCTGAACGGCATCGACACGATCTTCGGCCTCCCCGGCATCCCGATCACGGACCTCACCCGCAAGGCGCAGGCCGCCGGCATGCGCGTGATCTCCTTCCGCCACGAGCAGAACGCCGGATACGCGGCCTCGATCGCCGGCTTCATGACCGGAAAGCCCGGCGTCTGCCTCACCGTCTCCGCGCCGGGCTTCCTGAACGGCCTCACGGCGCTCGCGAACGCGACGACAAACTGCTTCCCGATGATCCTCGTGAGCGGCTCGAGCGAGCGCGAGGTGGTCGACCTGCAGCAGGGCGACTACGAGGAGATGGACCAGCTCGCGATCGCGAAGCCGCTCGCCAAGGCCGCCTTCCGGGTGCTCCATGCGGAGGATATCGGCGTGGGCGTCGCGCGGGCGATCCGCGCCGCGGTATCCGGCCGCCCGGGCGGCGTGTACCTGGACCTCCCGGCGAAGCTCTTCCCGCAATCGATCGACGCCGAGAGCGGCCGCCGGTCGCTCATCCAGGTGGTCGACCCCGCGCCGCGCCAGATCCCCGCGCAGGATGCGGTGAAGCGCGCCCTGGACCTCCTCAAGGGCGCGAAGAAGCCCCTCATCATCCTCGGCAAGGGCGCGGCCTATGCCCGGGCGGACGCGGACATCCGGGCGCTGGTCGAGAAGACCGGCATTCCGTACCTGCCGATGTCGATGGCGAAGGGCCTCCTCCCGGACACGCACGAGCAGTCGGCCGCGGCCGCGCGCTCCTATGTCCTCCCCGAGGCGGACGTGGTGATGCTCGTCGGCGCGCGGCTGAACTGGCTCCTCTCCCACGGCAAGGGCAAGACCTGGGGCGCGGCCGGCTCCAAGTCGTGGGGCAAGCAGAAGTACATCCAGGTCGACATCTCGCCCACGGAGGCGGACAGCAACGTCCGCATCGACGCGCCGGTCGTGGGCGACATCGGCTCGTGCGTGGCGGCGCTCGTCGCGGGAATCGGGACGAGCTGGCCGAAGCCGCCGGCGGAGTGGCTCGACGCCATCTCCGAGCGGAAGACGAAGAACGTGGCGAAGATGGCCGAGACGCTCGCGAAGAACCCCTCGCCCATGAACTTCCAAAGCGCGTTGAACGTGGTGCGCGACATCGTGAAGGCGAATCCGGACGCGATCCTCGTGAACGAAGGCGCCAACGCGCTCGACTTCACGCGCAGCATCGTCGACATGTACAAGCCGAGGAAGCGCCTGGACGTCGGCACCTGGGGCGTGATGGGCGTCGGCATGGGCTTCTCCGTCGCGGCGGCCGTGGTGAGCGGCGGGCAGGTGATCGCGATCGAGGGCGACAGCGCGTTCGGCTTCTCCGGCATGGAAGTCGAGACCATCTGCCGCTACGACCTCCCGGTCTGCGTCGTGATCCTCAACAACAACGGCGTGTATCGCGGCGACGAGAAGAACCCCACGGGCGGCAAGGATCCGTCGCCGCTCGTGTTCGTGAAGGGCGCGCGCTACGAGAAGCTGATGGAGGCCTTCGGCGGCGTGGGCGCGCAGGCGGCGACGCCGGAGGAGCTCCGGCGCGCCATGGAAGAGGCGATCCGCACGCGCAAGCCCACCCTCATCAACGCGATCATCGACGAGGGCGCGGGCACGGAGAGCGGCCGGATCACGAACCTCAATCCGACCGCAAAAAAACCCAAGTAGTCCGCCGATAAACGCAGGTAAACGCAGACAGAGAGAGCCTCATGGAAGCACTCAAAGGCGTACGAATCCTCGACATGACCCACGTGCAGGCGGGGCCCACCTGCTCGCAGCTCCTCGCGTGGATGGGCGCGGACGTGATCAAGTTCGAGCCGCCGCACGGCGACGCCACGCGCGGGCAGCTGCGCGACATCCCGAACGCCGACTCGCTCTACTTCACGATGCTCAACTGCAACAAGCGCTCGATCACGGTCAACATGAAGACGGCCGAGGGCAAGCAGGTCTTCGTCGATCTCCTGAAGAAGAGCGACATCATGATGGAGAACTTCGGCCCGGGCGTGCTCGAGCGGCTGGGGTTCACGTGGGAGAAGATGCACGAGATCAACCCGAAGCTCGTCGTGGGCTCGATCAAGGGCTTCGGCTCCTCCGGCCCGTACGCCGACTTCAAGGCCTACGAGAACGTGGCGCAGGCGATGGGCGGTGCCATGAGCACGACCGGCGTGCCGGACGGTCCCCCGTTCGTGACGGGCGCGCAGATCGGCGACACCGGCACGGGCCTGCACCTCGCGATCGGCCTCCTCGCGGCGCTCCACCAGGCCACCACCACGGGCCAGGGGCAATACGTCGAGGTCGCGATGATGGACGGCGTGATGAACCTCTGCCGCGTGAAGTTCCGCGACCACCAGCGCCTCGCGCGCGGCCCGCTCGCGGAGTACTCGGTGCCGACCTACCAGGGACAGGGCGACGTGCCGCGCGCGGGAAACGACTCCGGCGGCGGCCAGCTCGGGAACGCGATCCATTGCAAGCCGCACGGCCCGAACGACTGGCTCTACATCGTCGTGCAGGAAGCGGTCTTCGAGGCGCTCGCCAAGCGCATCGGGCCGGACGTCGGCATGCCGGACATGGTGAACGATTCGCGCCTCGCGACCATCGCGGAGCGGCGCAAGAACCAGAACCTCCTCTGGACGCTCATCAACAAGTTCGCGGAGAAGTACACCAAGCGGGAGCTCATGGCGATCCTCAATCCGATCGACGTGCCGTGCGGGCCGATCATGTCCACCACGGACCTCGCGACGGACGAGCACGTGCGCGGCCGCGACATGTGGGTCGAGCTCGACCACCCGCAGCGCGGCAAGTGGTTCAACGTGGGCATGCCGATCAAGCTCTCCGCCTCGCCCGCGGCGATCAAGCGAAGCCCGCTCCTGGGCGAGCACACCGACGAAGTGCTGAAGGAAGTCCTTGGCTACGACGAGGGCCGCATCCAGTCGATGAAATCCGCGGGGGCGTTCTCGATGCCGCCGAAGAAGGTCGCCGCATAGATGAAAATCGCCATCATCGGTCAGCAGGATTTCGGCAAGGCCGTCCTCGAAGCCTTCCTCGCCCGCGGGGATAGCGTGGCGGGCGTCTTCTGCGCGCCGGAGAAGGAGGGCGCGAAGCCGGATCCGCTCAAGGTCGCCGCGCAGGAAAAGGGTCTCAAGCTCTTCCAGTTCGCGTCGTTGAAGGGCTCGGAGGCGACCGAGGCGATGAAGGGCCTCGCGGTCGACATCGGCATCATGGCGTACGTCCTCCAGTTCGCGCCGCAGGAATTCGTGAAGCTCCCGAAGCACGGCACGATCCAGTACCACCCGTCGCTCCTCCCGAAGTACCGCGGCCCGTCGTCCATCAACTGGCCGATCATCAAGGGCGAGACGAAGACCGGGCTCACGATCTTCCGGCCGAGCGACGGCCTGGACGAGGGGCCGGTGATCCTCCAGAAGGAGACGCCGGTCTCGGAGAACGACACGCTGGGCACCGTGTACTTCGACCGCCTCTTCCCGATGGGCGTGAAGGCGATGCTGGAAGCGGCCGACCTCGTGGTCGCCGGGAAGCACAAGGAAGTGCTGCAGGACGAGGGCCAGGCGTCCTACGAGGGCTGGTGCCGCGCGAACGAGGCGCGGGTGAACTGGCACAACCACGTGGACTTCGTCCACAACGTGATCCGCGGCTGCGACCCGGCGCCCGGCGCGTGGACGCTCCACGGCGGGAAGAAGCTGCAGCTCTTCGGCTCGAAGAAGCACCTCGTGCGCACCTTCGGCGCGGTGAAGGGAAAGATCGGCGAGGTGACGGACGTCGGCGCCGAATCGATCCGCATCACCTGCCAGGGGGGCCAGGTCGAGGTCTCGAAGGTGAAGCCGGAGGAGGGGAAGAAGGTCTCCGCGGCCGAGTGGGCGAAGGGCGCGGGCGTGGCGGCGGGGACGATCCTCGGCGCGTGAGCCGCCTGTCCCCGTGCAGCCACGGATGTAGGACCCCGCGGACGGCAAAAGCAGCGCCCGGCGACGCCTCATTCCTGTCGCCGCGCTGTCTCATCAGTCCCTGTCCATGAATGGAGACTACGATGAGATATGCGATGCCCGTCCTGGCGGCGCTCGCCGTCGCCGCGCTGGCCGGCTGCGACCGCCCGGCCGCTCCGTCCTCGTCCAGCACCGTCGTGAGGGAACCCACCGTCGTCGAGAAGGAGAAGGAAACGGTGCGCGAAGCGCCCCCGGCGTCGAGCTCCACCACCGTGGTCGAGCCTTCCGCGCCGTCGTCCTCCACGACCGTCGTGGAGCCGTCGCCGAGCTCCTCGTCCACCAGCGTGAACGTGGATACGTCGAAGCCGCAAACGACGGAGACGTCGCGCACGCGCTCGACGACCCGCATCGACACGCCCGCGGGATCGGCCACGCGCACGCAGACGGACACGACGAAGACCTCGCAGTAGGCTTCCGTCGCAACCGGCCCCTTCCCGCGCGCGGCGCGGGGAGGGGCTTTCTTTTTGCCGCTCCCGCTTTTGCGCGACAATAGCGGCCCGATCCACTCCCCTGTCCCATGCCCATGACCCACGCGATCCGTTTCCACAAGCCCGGCGGTCCCGAAGTCCTGCAATGGGAAGAGGTGAAGGTCGGCGACCCGGGGCCGGGCGAGGCGCGCCTCGCGCACAAGGCCGTGGGGCTCAACTACATCGACACGTACCACCGCACGGGCCTCTATCCCATGCCGCTCCCCTCCGGCATCGGCCTCGAGGCGGCCGGCGTCGTGGAAGCCGTGGGACCGGGCGTGACGGACCTGAAGCCCGGCGACCGCGTGGCCTACTGCAACGGCCCGATCGGCGCGTACTCGGAAGTGAAGATCCATCCCGCGGAGCGGCTGGTGAAGCTCCCGGACGGCATCAGCTTCGAGCAGGGCGCCAGCATGATGCTGCAGGGGCTCACCGTGCAGTACCTGCTCCGGCGGCTCCACGTGGTCCCGAAAGCCGGCGATTTCGTGCTCTGGCACGCGGCGGCGGGCGGCGTGGGCCTCATCGCCTGCCAATGGGCGAAGGCGCTCGGGATCAACGTCATCGGCACCGTGAGCTCGGAGGAGAAGGCGAAGCTCGCGCGCGACAACGGCTGCGCGCACACGGTGATCTACACGAAGGAGGACTTCGTCGCGAAGGTGGCGGAGATCACGGGCGGAAAGAAAGTACCGATCGTCTACGACGGCGTGGGCAAGGACACGTTCATGAAATCGCTCGACTGCCTCCAGGGCCGCGGGCTCATGGCGAGCTTCGGGAACGCGTCCGGCCCGGTCGGCCCGACGGACCTGGGCATCCTCTCCGCCAAGGGATCGCTCTACGTGACGCGGCCCACGCTCATGGGCTACGTCGCCAGGCGCGACGAGCTCCTCGCCGCGTCGAAGGAGCTCTTCGACCTGGTGCTCGCGGGCAAGGTGAAGATCACGCCCCGGCAGTCCTACGCGCTCAAGGACGCCGCCCAGGCGCACCGCGACCTCGAAGGCCGCAAGACCACGGGGTCGACCGTCCTCGTGCCGTAGCTCTTCCGGACCATCCCGCCGCCGCTTGATTCGCGGCGGCGGCGGGCATAGCCTGAGCTCGAACCCCTTCGCCGTGCGAAAGGAGGGCGTCATGAGCCTCAGGATGTACGTCACCCTGCCGGACGTCGCGAGCGCCCGGTCCCTCGCGAACGATCTCCTCCTCGCCCGCATCGACGATCGCCGCATGCGCTTCCTCGCGCGCCGCGGCACCGACCTGGGCGAGCTCCACGAGGCTTCCTACCTCTACAAGACCGACGCCGTGCACGGGGCCTTCGTGGGCCTGGTGCTGGGCGGGATCATGGGCGCGCTCGTGGGGGCCGCCCTGATGAGCTACCCGCCGGAGGGCGTCTCCATCCGGATGGTCGCCGTGCTGGTGGCCGCCCTCGTGGGCGCGCTGCTGGGGGTGTGGGTGGCGGCGATGGTCGGCCTCCAGGTGCCGAACTCGCGCCTGCGGGCCTTCCAGCCGGACCTCGATGACGGGCGGATCCTCCTGATGCTGGACCTGCCTTCCAGCCGCTACGACGAGGTGCACGAGATCATCGCGCGGAAGCACCCGGAAGCGGTCGATCGCGGCAACGAGCCCACGGTGCCGGCTTTCCCCTAGGAGGCAGCGGCAATGTAAGCCAATGTAATAAGATGGGCCACCGCATCACCGTCCACGGGCTTCGCCACGAGCGGAACCGGGACCCAGGGAGACAGCATGAAGACCGCGTTCTGGAAGGCCGACTGGTTCCTCGGCCTCGTCATCGCCCTCGTGCTCTTCGGCTTCGCGCGCACCGCCGGTTTCATCCCGTCGGTCGAGCGCTGGGCCTACGACGTGGGCGTGCGCATGACCTCGAAGGTGCCGAGCGACCGGATCGCCGTGATCGCGATCGACGAGGCGTCGCTCGCCAACATCGGCCGCTGGCCGTGGTCGCGCGAGGTGCACGCGAAGCTCATCGATGAGCTCCTCGCCGCCCACGCGAAGGTGATCGCCCACACCGCGTTCTTCTTCGAGCCGCAAAAGGATGCCGGGCTGGGATACGTGCAGAAGGCGCTCGACGTCTACCGGAAGGCATGGCCCGCGCCGCCCGCCGCCGACGCAATCGCGGGCGTCGCCCCCATCGGCGGGGCGACCCCCGCGGCCCAGGTCGCGCAGCCGCCCGCCGAGACGGCCGAGATCGGCCGCATCCTGGAGGAGGCATCGACCGTCCTCGACGCGGACGCGCGGCTCGCCGCGAGCGTGAAGAAGGCGGGCAACGTCATCCTGCCGCTCGAGTTCCGCGAGCTCACGAGCGGGCCGCCGCCCGGCAAGCCGGACAAGGCGCTGCCGGACTATGTCGCGCGGAACACCATCGGCGCCGCGACGAACGGCGGCGGCGGATTCTTCTACGGCAACAACGTCCTCTACCCGATCGAGTCCATCGGCGCGGCGGCGAGCGGCGTGGGCCACCTGAACAGCGTCGTGGACGAGGACGGCGCCGTGCGCTTCGAGCCGCTCGTGATCGACTACTACGGGCAGCAGTTTCCCTCGATGGCGCTCCTCATCGCCGCGAAGAGCTTGAACCTCGGGCCCAAGGACATCACGGCGAGCACCGGCCAGAGCGTGACGCTCGGCGGCAAGACCGTGCGCACCGACGACCTGGGCGAGATGTACACGTACTACTACAAGGACCGCGACGGGCGCGCGGCCTTCCCGGTCGACTCGTTCTTCGACGTCTACAGCGGCAAGATCCCGGCGGCGAAGTACGCGGACAAGATCGTGCTGATCGGCGCGACCGCGTCCGGCGTCGGCACGAACCAGGTGACGCCGATCTCCGCGCAGATGTATCCGGTGACGACGCTCGCGCACTCCGTGTCGTCGATCCTGCAGCAGCACTTCTTCGTGACGCCCGGCTGGGGCCCGCTCGCCTCGTTCGGCGCGTACCTCGCCATCGCGTTGTACCTCATCTTGCTGCTGCCGCGGTTGAAGGCCGGCATGGCCGCCGCGGTGACCGCGGCGCTCTTCGCCGCGCTCTTCGGGACGCACCTCGCCCTCATGACGGGCCCGGGCCTCTGGATCCAGCTCATGCTCCCCGCGACGCTCCTCCTCGTGGGCCATGCGCTCCTCACCACGAAGCGCTACCTCGTGACCGAGCGCGGGAAGGAGAAGGCGGACGTCGAGAGCGGGGAATCGAACCGCATGCTGGGCCTGGCCTTCCAGCAGCAGGGCCAGCTCGACATGGCGTTCGACAAGTTCCGCAGGGCCCCGTTGAACGCCGAGGTGATGGAGAACCTCTACAGCCTCGCGCTCGACTTCGAGCGCCGCCGCCAGTTCAACAAGGCGGAGAGCGTCTTCGGCTACATGGCGGGCTTCGACCCCAAGTTCCGCGACATCCAGGAGCGGCTCGGGCGCGCGAAGAAGCTCTCGGAGACGATCATCCTCGGCGGCTCTTCGGCGGCGCGCACGAACGCGGCGACGATGGTGATGCAGGGCGCGGGCGGCTCGGAGAAGCCGATGCTCGGGCGCTACCAGATCGAGAAGGAGCTGGGCAAGGGCGCGATGGGCGTGGTCTACGGGGGCAAGGATCCCAAGATCGGCCGCGTCGTCGCGATCAAGACGATGGCGCTCTCCGCGGAGTTCGAGGCGGACGAGCTCACGGAAGCGAAGGAGCGCTTCTTCCGCGAGGCGGAGACGGCGGGACGCCTCACGCACCCGAACATCGTCACCATCTACGACGCGGGCGAGGAGCACGACCTCTGCTACATCGCGATGGAGTTCCTCAAGGGGAAGGACCTCGTCCCCTACACGAAGCAGCCGAACCTCTTCCCGCCGGAGCGCGTCCTCTCGATCGTCGAGCGGGTCGCGGACGCGCTGGGCTACGCGCACACGATGGGCATCGTGCACCGCGACATCAAGCCCGCCAACATCATGTACGAGCCGGAGAGCGACACGGTGAAGGTCACCGACTTCGGCATCGCGCGCATCACGGATTCCTCGAAGACCAAGACCGGCATGGTGCTGGGCACGCCCTCGTACATGTCGCCCGAGCAGCTCGCCGGGAAGCGGATCGACGGGCGGAGCGACCTCTTCTCGCTGGGCGTCACGCTCTACCAGATGCTCTCCGGGCAGCTCCCTTTCCAGGGCGAATCGATGACGCAGCTCATGTTCGCGATCGCCAACGCGGAGCCGACGCCGATCCGGCAGCTGAACGCCGCGCTCCCGCCCTGGGTCGACGCGGTGATCGAGCGCGCGCTCGCGAAGGACTTCGAGAAGCGCTTCCAGAACGGCGGCGAGTTCGCCGAGGCGATCCGCCAGGGCCGCAGGAGCACCGCGGCCGCGCCGTCCGCCGATGCCCGGGCCTGACGCGACCGCGCGCGAGCCGCTCCACGCGCGAACGATCGAGATCCGCGGCTACAAGCGCGCGGACGGCCTCTACGACATCGAGGGCCACCTCGTCGACAGCAAGTCGTACGACTTCCGCTTGGCGGCCGGCGTGCGGAAGGCCGGCGAGCCCGTGCACTCGATGTGGCTGCGCATCACGCTCGACCGCACGCTCACGATCGTCGACGCGGAGGCGAAGATGGACGCGGTGCCCTACGCCGGCGACTGCGGGCGGATCGAGCCCGCGTACCGGCGGCTCGTGGGGCTTTCCATCGGCCCGGGATACCACCGGAAGCTGAAGGAGGCGTTCGGCGGCGTGCGCGGCTGCACCCACCTGTCCGAGCTCGCCGCGGCGCTCGCCACCGGCGCGTTCCAGACCATGGCGGGGCAGCGCCTGCAGGACCCCTCCGAGAAGCCCTTCCAGCTCGACCGCTGCCACGCGCTCGAGTCGACGTCCCCCGCCGTCGCGCGCCACTATCCCCGCTGGTACCGGGGCACGGAGCCGATCGAGCCGGCGGACGAAGCGGACCACCACTGATCTAGGTCAAGAGCTTCCGGAGCGCCCCGGCTGATAAAATCAGGGGCTTCCCCGCCTCGAACCTCCTTTCCGGTTCGCCCCCATCGCCATGAACATCCACGAGTACCAGGGCAAGGAATTGTTCCGCAAGTACGGCGTCGCGACGCCCCGCGGCGTCCCCGCATTCTCCGTCGACGAGGCGGTCGCCGCCGCGAAGACCCTAGGCGGTCCGGTGTGGGTGGTCAAAGCCCAGATCCACGCCGGCGGCCGCGGCAAGGGCGGCGGCGTGAAGCTCGCGCGCTCCGTGGACGAGGTGAAGGCGCTCGCCACGCAGATGCTCGGCATGACGCTCGTCACGCACCAGACCGGCCCGCAGGGCCGCGTCGTGCGCCGGCTCCTCATCGAGGAAGGCGCGGACATCAAGAAGGAGCTCTACGTCGCGCTCGTCGTCGACCGGGCGCTCCAGCGCGTCGTGCTGATGGCCTCGAGCGAGGGCGGCATGGACATCGAGGAGGTGGCCGAGCATCACCCGGAGAAGATCCACAAGGTCGCGATCGACCCGGTGGCGGGGCTCGCGGACAAGGACGGCGAGGACATCGCGCGGAAGATCGGCGTCCCGGCGAACCTCGTGCCGCAGGCGCGCGACCTCTTCAAGAACCTCTACAGGTGCTTCGACGAGTGCGACTGCTCGCTGGTCGAGGTGAACCCGCTCATCGTCACGGGCGACGGCCGCGTGGTGGCGCTCGACGCGAAGCTGAACTTCGACGACAACGCGCTCTTCCGCCACAAGGACATCGTCGCGATGCGCGACCTCGACGAGGAGGACCCGGCGGAGGTCGAGGCCTCGAAGTTCGACCTGAACTACATCCAGCTGGACGGCGACATCGGCTGCCTCGTGAACGGCGCGGGCCTCGCGATGGCGACGATGGACACGATCAAGCTCTTCGGCGGAAGCCCGGCCAACTTCCTGGACGTGGGCGGCGGCGCCACCACCGAGAAGGTGACGGAAGCCTTCAAGATCATGCTGAAGAACCCGAAGCTCGCCGCCATCCTCGTGAACATCTTCGGCGGCATCATGAAGTGCGACGTGATCGCCGCAGGAGTCGTCGCCGCCGCGAAGCAGGTGGGGCTCAAGGTGCCGCTCGTGGTCCGCCTCGAGGGAACGAACGTCGACCTCGGGAAGAAGATCCTCGCCGATTCGGGCCTTCCCATCATCTCCGCCTCCGACATGGGGGACGCGGCGAAGAAGGTCGTCGCCGCCGCCAAGGGCGTCGCCGTCGCTGCCTGACACCGTCATTCCCGCGCAGGCGGGAATCCAGCATCCAGGAACATCATGTCCATCCTCATCGATCGCAACACCAAGGTCATCACGCAGGGCATCACCGGCAAGACCGGGCAGTTCCACACCAGGATGTGCCGCGAGTACGCGAACGGGAAGAACTGCTTCGTGGCGGGCGTCACGCCCGGCAAGGGCGGCCAGGACTTCGAGGGCATCCCGATCTACAACACGGTGAAGGAGGCGAAGTCCGCGACCGGCGCGACCGTCTCGGTGATCTACGTGCCGCCGCCCTACGCCGCGGCCGCGATCGACGAGGCCGTGGATGCGGGGCTCGACCTCGTGATCTGCATCACCGAGGGCATCCCGGTGCGCGACATGATCCGCACGCGCTACCGCATGCAGGGGAAGAAGACGCGGCTCATCGGGCCCAACTGCCCCGGCCTCATCACGCCGGACGAGATCAAGATCGGCATCATGCCCGGCCACATCCACCGCAAGGGCCGGATCGGGATCGTGTCGCGCTCCGGCACGCTCACCTACGAGGCCGTGGGCCAGGTCACGGCGCTGGGCTTGGGGCAATCGTCCGCCGTCGGGATCGGCGGCGACCCGGTGAACGGCGTGAAGCACATCGACGTCATGAAGATGTTCAACGACGATCCGGACACCGAGGCCGTCATCATGATCGGCGAGATCGGCGGGGGGGACGAGGAGACGGCCGCCCGCTGGGTGAAGGACAACATGAAGAAGCCGGTGGTGGGATTCATCGCCGGCGTGACGGCCCCGCCCGGCAAGCGCATGGGCCACGCGGGCGCCATCATCTCCGGCGGCAAGGGCACGGCGCAGGAGAAGCTCTCCGTGATGGAGGCGTGCGGCATCAAGGTGACGCGCAACCCCGCGGAGATGGGCAAGCTGCTGAAGACGGTGCTCAAGTAGCTTGGCGGCGGTCAACCGGGCCGCCGCGAGCTAGCTCCCCGCCGCTTCCCGCCGCTTGCGCGGAGGTGCGAGCGTGCGAAAGTCGGGCAGCGCCGCCTCGATCTCCTGCACCGTTCCGCAGCTGGTGGCCTCGAGGCCCTGCAGCCGCGTGAGCTGCGCGCGGAACTCGCGGCTCCTCATCGCGGCGAGCACGCCCTGCATCATCGGCGAGTCGCGCGCCTCCCGGCGCATCACGAGGAAATAGCGCTCGGTGAGAAGCGGCACGAAGCCCAGGTGGAACTGCCGGGCGGCCGTCTCCACGCCCATTCCGGCGTCCGCCATGTCGCTCGCGATGTAGGCGGCGACTGCGGCGTGGGTGTACTCCTGGCGGTCGTAGCCCTGGATGCGCTCGACCTTCACGCCTTCGCGCGCGAGGAGGCGGTCCAGCAGGATGCGCGTGCCGGAGCCCGGTTGCCGGTTCACGAAGCGCAGGTGCGGACGCGCGAGGTCGGCCACGGAGGCGAGGCCGCGCGGATTGCCGGGGGCCACGATGATGCCCTGCCGCCGCTCGACCACCTGCACGAGGACGTGCGCCTCGGGCTTCAGCCATTTCGCGTAGAGCCCCAGCACCTCGCGCTCGAGATCGCCCTTCGGGATGTGGAAGCCCGCCATGTCGCACGCCGCATGGTGGAAGGAGGCGAGCGCCTCGGAGCTTCCGTCGTACGTGACCTCGACTGGAAGGTGGCGATGCACGAGGAAGTCGCGGAGCGCCGTGATCGCGAACGCGTGGCTCGCGTGGATGCGCAGGGTCCCCCGCGAATCCGGGGAAGCGCGCTCGAGCTCCGCCTCCACTTCCGAGGCGACGCTCTCCAGGAGCGGCGAAAGCCGCGCGGCGACGCGCTTCTCCGCCCACAGGAGCTTGTCGCCGAGGCCGGTGAGCTTCGCCCCGCGCCCCCGGCTCCCGATCACGAGCGGCGCGCCGAACGCCTGCCGCCCGCGCTGCAGCAGCCCCCACGCATGCCGGTACGAATCACCCGTGCGCTCGCATGCGGCCGCGAGAGTGCCCATCTCGTGGATTCCGACGAGGAGCGGGATCAGCCGGTGCATGAGCTGGTCTCCCTCGGCGTGGTCGCGCAACACCCAGACGGGCTTGATCAGCAGCTTGTGCATCGAGGCGCCTTTCGGTTCTTCCGTGCAGATGGATTATGCGCAACTTAACCAATTGATCACGTCTAGGCAAGCTGCTAATTTGCATCGAGATTTTGTTGCTGTATATGTTCCATAAAACATAATAGAGGAGAGTCGCATGAACCAAGTGGCCATAGGAAGCGACGGCGATGTGCAAGGCGTCGGCCTGCTCGACAAGGCGCGCACGATCGCCGCGCCCGGATTCAACCGCTGGCTGGTGCCGCCGGCCGCGCTCGCGATCCATCTCTGCATCGGCATGGCGTACGGCTTCAGCGTCTTCTGGCTGCCGCTCTCGCACGCGATCGGCATCTCGAAGTCCGTCGAGTGCCCCGCCGACATGTCCGCGATCGCCTCGATCTTCTCGTCCACGTGCGACTGGAAGATCAGCATGCTCGGATGGATGTTCACGCTCTTCTTCGTGTTCCTGGGGACGGCCTCCGCGATCTGGGGCGGCTGGCTCGAGCACGCCGGTCCGCGCAAGGCCGGCGTCGTCGCCGCGATCTGCTGGTGCGGCGGCCTCCTCATCTCGGCTTTCGGCGTGTACATCCACCAGCTCTGGCTCCTCTGGGTCGGCTCCGGCGTGATCGGCGGCATCGGCCTGGGCCTGGGCTACATCTCGCCCGTCTCCACGCTCATCAAGTGGTTCCCGGACCGCCGCGGGATGGCGACCGGCATGGCGATCATGGGATTCGGCGGCGGCGCCATGATCGGCGCGCCGCTCTCCGTGATCCTCATGAAGCACTTCGCCACGCCGACCGACGTGGGCGTCTGGCAGACGTTCGTGTGCCTCGCCGCGATCTACTTCGTGTTCATGGTGGGCGGCGCCTTCGGCTACCGCGTCCCGCCGGTCGGCTGGAAGCCCGCCGGCTGGACCCCGCCCGCGAACAAGGCGAGCGGCATGATCACGACGCGCCACGTGGACCTCGCGACCGCCACGCGCACGAAGCAGTTCTGGCTCATCTGGTGGGTGCTCTGCCTCAACGTGACCGCGGGCATCGGCATCATCGGCATGGCCTCTCCCATGCTGCAGGAGGTCTTCGCCGGGCACTTGATCGGCATCGACGTGAAGTTCAACGACCTCACACTCGCGCAGAAGGGCCAGATCGCGGCCATCGCCGCCGGGTTCACGGGGCTCCTCAGCCTCTTCAACATCGGCGGGCGGTTCGTGTGGGCCACGGTCTCCGACTACATCGGCCGGAAGAACACGTACTACACGTTCCTCATCCTCGGCATCGTCCTCTACGCCTCCGCGCCGTGGTCCGGGCACCTCGGGCACGTGGCGCTCTTCGTGGCCGCGTTCTGCGTGATCCTCTCGATGTACGGCGGCGGGTTCTCGACGGTGCCGGCCTATCTCGCGGACATCTTCGGCACCGAGATGGTGGGTGCGATCCATGGGCGGCTCCTCACCGCATGGTCCGCGGCCGGCATCTTCGGCCCGGTGATCGTGAACTACGTGCGCGAGTACCAGCTGAACCATGGCGTGCCGCGCGCGCAGGTCTACGACATCACCGCCTACATCCTGTGCGGCCTCCTCCTCATCGGGGTGGTGCTCAACTGGATGGTCCGGCCGGTCGACGAGTCCAAGTACATGAGCGAAGCCCAGCTCGAGGCCGAGCGGCGCGTCGGGCACCAGCGGGCGGCGGCGAACGGCGGCTCGTTCGTGGGCATGAGCGGCGGCGCGGCGGTGTCCCCGGCCGTGGTGGTCGTGTCGTGGCTCCTCGTCGGCATCCCGCTCGCGTGGGGCGTGATGTCCACGCTCGGGAAGGCGGCGGCGCTCTTCAAGTGAGCGCCGGCTGAGCCCGGGGTGGGGGCCCGATGGCCCCCGCCCTGGGCCCCTTGACCCCCGTCAAGCCCCAAAAGGCGCGGAATTCGGTACTCTCATAGGCTGCATTCCCGCCTCTTCGCGCTCGTGCGCTGGAGAGCCACAGGCTCCGACTCGCAGCTACGCCGGTCTCGCCGCAGCAGGCCGCCCCGCCGGGGTCCGCCTGCCTAACTGTTTTCCACCACCGCCATGGCCGATACCGTCGCAATTCCCGTCTCCAAGATCCGCCGCACGCGCCCGGTCCCGAAGGGCCGCCCCGTGGATCCGGTCGCCCGCGAGGAAGTGGCCGGCCTGCTCGCCGGCGCGCCCCTCGAGCCGCAGCACCTGATCGAGAACCTCCACCGCATCCAGGACCGCTACGGCCAGCTCTCGGCGGCGCACCTGAACGCCCTCGCGGAGCTGATGAAGCTCGCGCAGGCGGAGGTCTACGAGGTGGCGACGTTCTACCACCACTTCGACGTGGTGAAGGAAGGCAGCCCCGCTCCCGCCGCGCTCACGGTGCGCGTGTGCGAGACGCTCTCCTGCCGCATGGCGGGCGCGCAGGACCTCCTCGACAAGCTGCCGAAGATCCTGGGCCAGGACGTCCGCGTGCTCGCGGCGCCGTGCATCGGCCGCTGCGCGGAGGCGCCGGCGGTGTGCGTCGGCCAGAACGCGTTCGGGCACGCGTCCGAGCAAGCCGTCGTGAAGGCGGTGAAGGAGAAGAAGACCAGGGCGCCGGCGCTCCGCCCGCATACGTACGCGGATTACCGCGCGCAGGGCGGCTACAAGACCTGGGTCGAATGCGTGACCGGCACGCGCGACGTCGAGTCCGTCATCAAGACGATGGAGGACGCGGGGCTGCGCGGCCTGGGCGGCGCGGGCTTCCCCGCCGGCCGCAAGTGGCGCATCGTCCGCGCCGAGCCGGGACCGCGGCTCATGGCGGTCAACATCGACGAGGGCGAGCCCGGCACCTTCAAGGATCGCCACTACCTCGAGCGCGATCCGCACCGCTTCCTCGAGGGCATGCTCATCGCCGCGTGGGCGGTCGGGATCGAGGACATCTACGTGTACCTGCGCGACGAGTACCACGCGTGCCGCGAGATGCTCGAGCGCGAGGTGAAGGCTCTCGAGGCCGATCCGCCCGCCAAAATCCCGCGCATCCACCTGCGCCGCGGCGCGGGTGCCTACATCTGCGGCGAAGAGTCCGCGATGATCGAGTCGATCGAGGGGAAGAAGGGCATGCCGCGCCTGCGCCCGCCGTACGTCGCGCAGGTGGGCCTCTTCGACCGGCCGACGCTCGAGCACAACATGGAGACGCTCTTCTGGGTCCGCGACCTGATCGAGCAGGGCGCGCAGTGGTTCTCGAAGCATGGGCGCCACGAGCGTAAGGGCCTGCGCTCCTTCTCCGTCTCCGGGCGCGTGAAGAAGCCCGGCGTGCACCTGGCGCCGGCGGGCATCACGGTGAAGGAGCTGATCGACGAGTACTGCGGCGGCATGCTGGACGGCCACGCGTTCTACGCGTACCTCCCGGGCGGCGCCTCCGGCGGCATCCTGCCCGCGTCCATGGGCGACATCCCGCTCGACTTCGATACGCTCCAGCCCCACGGCTGCTTCATCGGGTCCGCGGCGGTGATCATCCTCTCGCAGAAGGACCGCGCGCGCGACGCGGCGCTGAACCTCATGCAGTTCTTCGAGCACGAGTCGTGCGGCCAGTGCACGCCGTGCCGCGTGGGCACCTCGAAGGCGGTGAAGCTCATGGAAGCGAAGAAGTGGGACACGGGGCTCCTCGAGGAGCTCTCGGTGGCGATGGCGGACGCGTCGATCTGCGGCCTGGGCCAGGCGGCGCCGAACCCGATCCGCTGCGTGGCCAAGCACTTCCCGGACGAGATCTGAGGAGCCAGCGATGAAGATGAACGAGCCGGTCGACAAGGCCGAGACCATCGAATTCAGGCTGAACGGCGACACGATCTCCGCCTTCGCGGGCGAGACGATCATCGAGGCCGCGAAGCGCCACGGCACCGACATCCCGCACCTCTGCTACAAGGAGGGCTACCGGCCGGACGGCAACTGCCGTGCGTGCGTGGTGGAGATCAAGGGCGAGCGCGTGCTGGCCCCCTCGTGCTGCCGCTATCCGTCCAAGGGCATGGAAGTCGCGAGCACGTCCGAGCGCGCGGTCCACTCCCAGAAGCTGGTCGTGGAGCTCCTCCTCTCGGACGTGCCGAAGGAGGACTTGAAGCCCGGCGGGAACGAGCTCTTCGAGTGGAGCACGAAGCTCGGCGTCACGAGGGCGCGTTTTCCGGCGCGCGAGCAGCCGGCGTGCGATCCCTCGCATCCGGCGATGGCGGTGAACCTCGATGCGTGCATCCAGTGCACGCGGTGCGTGCGTGCTTGCCGCGAGGTGCAGGTGAACGACGTGATCGGCTACGCGTACCGCGGCCATGATTCCAAGATCGTCTTCGACTTCGACGATCCCATGGGCGAGTCCACGTGCGTCGCGTGCGGCGAATGCGTGCAGGCGTGCCCGACCGGCGCGCTCGCGCCCGCGAAGAACGCGTATGCGGTCGTCGCCGACAAGAAGATCGATTCGGTGTGCCCGTACTGCGGCGTGGGCTGCCAGCTCACCTACCACGTGAAGGACAACAAGATCGTGCGGGTCGAGGGCCGCGACGGCCCGGCGAACCACGAGCGCCTGTGCGTGAAGGGCCGCTTCGGCTTCGATTACGTGCAGCATCCGCATCGCCTCACCAAGCCGCTCATCCGGAAGCCGGGAGCCAGGAAGACCGCGGAGTTCACGGTCGATCCGAACGCCTGGAGCGAGGTCTTCCGCGAGGCTACCTGGGAAGAGGCGCTCGACTTGGCCGCCGGCGGGCTGAAGAAGATCCGCGACAAGCAGGGACCCAATGCGCTCGCCGGGTTCGGAAGCGCGAAGGGCTCCAACGAGGAGGCGTACCTCTTCCAGAAGCTGGTGCGCACCGGCTTCGGCACCAACAACGTCGACCACTGCACGCGGCTCTGCCACGCGTCTTCCGTGGCCGCGCTCCTCGAGGGCATCGGCTCGGGCGCCGTGTCGAACCAGGTCTCGGACGTGGCGAAGGCCGAGGTGCTCGTCATCATCGGCTCCAACCCCACCTCGAACCACCCGGTCGCCGCGACCTTCATCAAGAACGCGACGGAGCGGGGCGCGAAGCTGATCCTCATGGACCCGCGCCGCACGGACATCGCGCGGCACGCGTGGCGCTACCTCCAGTTCAAGGCGGACACGGACGTGGCGCTCCTGAACGCCATGATCTACACGATCCTCGAGGAGGGTCTCGTCGACCAGGAGTTCGTGCGCCAGCGGACCAGCGGCTTCGAGGCGTTGAAGGAGAACGCGAAGGGATTCGCCCCCGAGCTGATGGGGCCGATCTGCGGCATCCCCGCGGAGACGATCCGCGAGGTGGCACGCGTTTACGCGACATCCAAGGCCTCGATGATCCTCTGGGGCATGGGCATCTCGCAGCACGTGCACGGCACGGACAACGCGCGCTGCCTGATCGCGCTGACACTCATGACGGGCCAGATCGGCCGGCCGGGCACGGGGCTCCATCCGCTGCGCGGGCAGAACAACGTGCAGGGCGCTTCGGACGCGGGCTTGATCCCGATGATGTATCCGGATTACCAGAAGGTGGACGATCCGAAGGCGATCGAGCGCTTCGAGAAGATGTGGGGCCGGACGCTCGACCACAAGCCGGGCCTCACCGTGGTCGAGATCATGGACGCGGCGTGCGAGGGCAAGATCCGCGGCATGTACGTCGAGGGCGAGAACCCCGCGATGTCGGACCCGAACGCGCACCACGCGCGCGAAGGGCTCGCCAAGCTCGAGCACCTCGTCGTGGAGGACATCTTCCTCACCGAGACGGCGTACCTCGCGGACGTCGTGCTGCCCGCCTCGGCATGGCCGGAGAAGATGGGCACCGTGACCAACACGGACCGCATCGTCCAGCTCGGCCGCCGCGCGCTCGACATGCCGGGCGACGCGCGCCAGGATCTCTGGATCATCCAGCAGATCGCGAACCGCCTCGGCTGCGGCTGGAGCTACACCGGGCCGGAAAGCGGCGTGGCCGAGGTCTACGAGGAGATGCGCAACGCCATGAACTCGATCGGCGGCATCTCGTGGGAGCGCCTCGAGGAGCAATCGGCCGTCACGTATCCCTGCCGCACCGAGGACGATCCGGGCCAGTCCGTCGTCTTCACCGAGAACTTCCCGACGAAGGACGGC
The DNA here is from genome assembly GCA_036266535.1 of Usitatibacter sp. GTDB lineage: Bacteria > Pseudomonadota > Gammaproteobacteria > Burkholderiales > Usitatibacteraceae > Usitatibacter. The sequence continues at coordinate 42,841 of DATAMY010000084.1, forward strand.
CGCGGCCGCTTCGTCCCGGCGGACATCATTCCCGCCAACGAGCGCCCGGACGCCGAGTATCCGTACGTGCTCATCACCGGCCGGCAGCTCGAGCACTGGCACACGGGCGCCATGACTCGCCGCGCCTCCGTGCTGGACGCGATCGAGCCGCAGGCCGTGGCGTCGCTCCACCCGCTCGACCTGGACGCGATCGGCGCGAAGGCGGGCGACGTCGTGACCGTGGCCTCGCGCCGCGGTGAGATCTCGCTCACGGCGCGCGCGGACGACGGCACGCCGCGCAACACCGTGTTCATCCCGTTCGCGTTCTACGAGGCGGCCGCGAACCTCCTCACGAACCCCGCGCTCGACCCGTTCGGAAAGATCGCGGAGCTCAAGTACTGCGCCGTGAAGGTGCGGAAGGGCGGCACGCTCGAGACGCTTGCGAGCTACGGCGGCGGGCAGTCGTTCACCGAGACGCCGGCGGTCTGCGACTGAAGTGCTCCCTCCCCGCTGGGGGAGGGCCGGGGAGGGTCCGTGCTAGCATCCGCGGCACGGAGGAAGTCCTCATGAACGTCCGCGCCGTTCTCGCCTCGTCCTGCATCGTCCTCGCCGCATTCGCGGCCCACGCCCAGCAAGCCGCGTGGCCGACGAAGCCCGTGAAGATCATCGCGGTGTTCCCGCCGGGCGGCTCCGTCGACCAGGTCGCGCGCATCCTCGCCGCGCAGCTCGGACAGCAGACCGGCCAGACCTTCGTGGTCGACAATCGCGGCGGCGCTTCGGGCTCCATCGGCACGCAGGTCGTCGCGACGTCGCCGCCGGACGGCTATACCTTCGGCCTCGTGTTCGACACGCACGCGGTCAACCCGGCGCTCTTGAAGCTGCCGTTCGACACGGTGAAGGACCTGGCGTCCGTGACGCTGATCGGCACCTCGCCCATGGCGATCGTGGCGCATCCCTCGCAGCCTTACCGCGACTTCCGCGACGTGCTCGCGGCGGCGAAGAAGGAGCCGGGCGTCGTCGCCTTCGGCTCCATCGGGACGGGGAGCCTCGGCCACCTCGCGATGGCGCAGATCGGCGACCTGGAGCACGTCACCTTCACCCACGTCCCCTATCGCGGCGGCGGACCCCTCATGACCGACGCGGTCGGCGGCCAGGTGCCTGTGGCGATCGGCACGGTATTCCTGGTGAACCCGCACGTGAGGGCCGGGAAGCTCAGGGCCCTCGCGGTCACCTCGCCCAAGGCATCGCCGCAGATGCCCGGAGTGGCACCCGTCGCCGACCAGGGCGTCCCGGGGTTCTCCGCGCTTTCGTGGTGGGGCATCATCGCGCCCGCCGGCACGCCGCGCGCGATCGTCGAGCGCATGCACCAGGAGGTCGCGAAGGCGCTGAAGACGCCCGCCGTCGCGGACAAGCTCACCGAGCAGGGCATGGACATCGTGGGCGGGGGCCCCCGCGAGCTCGACAAGTTCCTGCACGCCGAGATCGACCGCTGGGCGGAGGTCGTGCGCGCCGGGAAGATCAAGGCGGGGGACTAGCCGCGCAACGCGGCGCGGATTTCTAGCCCAGCCCGAGAAGCCGCGCGACCGCCTCGCGGCAGGTGAGCCCCTCGGCGAGATCGAGCCGCGCGGCCGCGGCGTTCACGCGCGAGAGGACTCCCGTCTCCCAGGTCGAGCGCCCGTCGCCGATGCGAGCCGTGGCCGCGCTCACCGTCGCCGCCGCGATCCCGCGCCGATCGAGCACCGCGAGCCGCGCGTAACCCGCGCCCTCCTTCCCGCCACCGGCGTCGTTGAAGACCGCGGCGTGGATGCGCACCGCGAGCATCCCGTCGTCCTTCCTGCCGCCCAGGAGCGCGCCGTGCGATCCCGTGACGACGATCGCGTGCGCGTCGGTGTCCTTCGCGAGCGACATCGAGTCGAGCGTCCACGCGGCGCGATGGCCCGTGTTGGGAATCGCCGTGCGGCTCTCGCCGCGTTCCGGGATCGAGCGCGGCTCGACGCCGGTCGCCTCCGAAAGCCGCCGCGCGGCCTCGCGGCACGCCATGCCGACCTCGCACCCCGCGCGCGCGGCCGCTTCGTTCACGGTGGAAAGGACGCCGCTCGCGAGCGTGTCGGCCCCGTCGCCGATCCGCGCGCTGCCGCCTTCGACCGCGCACGCCGCGATTCCGAGCGCGTCCAGCCACGCGAGCCCCGCCACGCCGGCACGGTCGAGCCCGAGGCCCGCATCGTTCAGCACGATCGCGCGAACGCCCGCGCGCGCCGCGAGCCAGGCCGGGAAGGTCCCGCCGTGCGAGCCGCAGACGACCACGGCGCCCCGGTCTGCGGCGGCGAGCTTGGTGGCGGAATCGAGGACGCGGATGCTTTCCATGGGCTTTCGGATCGTCAGGGCGCTTGCGTGACGGCGCGCTCTTCGGGAGGCACTACCCGGCGGAATTCGCGCCACAGGAGGAGATCGTAGGCGATCTTGAGCGTCCCCGCTGCGAGGAGGGGGAGCCCCAACCCGCCCACCTGCATCATCACCCCCGCGAGGATGGGTGCCGCCGCCCATCCGCCCGAGCGCACGAGGCTCGTGATCCCCGCGGCGGCGAGGCGCTCGTCCGGCCGCACCACGGCCATCACGTACGACTGGCGCGTCGGAACGTCCATCTCGTTCAGCCCCTCGCGCAGGAGAAAGAGGAACGCCGCGAGCCCGAAGTCCGATGAAGCGACGATCGTGAAGAGAAGCAGGCTCGACGGGATGTGCGTGAAGACCATCGTGTTCACGAGGCCGATGCGCCGCGCGAGCCAGGCGGCGCCGAGGTGCGAGACGGCCGAGAGGAGGCGCCCCACGCCGAAGAGCGCGGCGAGCGCCGCGGGCGAGACGCCGAAGCGCTCCGCGAAGAAGTACGCGAGGAGCGCCGAGCCGATGAAGCCGCCGCCGAACGCGTCCACGAGGAAGAGGAGCGAGATCTTGGCGACGATCGGGCGCGAGGCGGGCGAGAGCTCACGCAGCCGCACGGAGCGCGCGTCCGGAAGCGCGTGCGGGAGGCGCGAATAGAGAATCGCCGCGGCCGCGTTCAACGCGCAGAAGACGCCGAGCGTCGCGCGCATGGAATCCACCGGCCCCAGGCGCGTCCACGCCTCGAGCGCCGAGGGGAGGGCCGCCGCGAAGCCGCCCGCCGCGTAGCCCGCGTCGAGGAGCACGTTGTACCAGGCGAAGACGCGCGTGCGGCCCGCGTCCTGGACCGTGGTGGGCAGGAGCGCCTGCTCGAGGATCGGAATCGCTCCGCGGTCGCGACCGTGCACGCCGAACATGCCGACGAAGGCCGATCCGAGGAGCAGGGGAAACGATTCGGTGGAGATGAATGCGACGCCGCCCAGCGCGGGAAGCGCCGCGAGGAGCACGAGCATCGTGCGCGGCGAGTAGCGCGCGCCGGCCAGGAGCGTGAGGAGGGTGGCGAGCGCGCCGCCCCAGAGCGCCGCGGAGACGATCGCGCCGATCCGCGCGGCCGAAAGGCCCAGGCGCGCGCAGTAAAGACCGATGGTCACGGCCACGAGGCCCACCGCGGCCGCGCGCACGAACGCCGCCGCGTAGAGGATGCGCCGGAGCCTCGTCGCTTCGCGCGGGATCATCCGCGCATGATAGGCCTCTTCAGACCGCGGGCTTCCTCCGCATGAAGTCCTGGCGGTCGATGGAATGCACGACGAGCTCGTGCACCTCCGGCCCCTGCAGCACGGTGAGCCGCACGTCGACGCCGGGCGACCCGGATTTCCACATCACCTGGTAGAAATGCGCGAGGCTCTCCACGGGCTCGCCGTCGATCGAGAGGATGATGTCGCCGGGCCTCAAGCCCGCCTTCGCCGCCGGGCTCTCGTCGCTCACCTGCATCACCTTCACGCGTCCGTCCTCCTCCAGCGAGTCCACGCCCAGCCACGGCCGGTGGCTCGCGCGCCGCCCGCCGGTGCGCACCATCTCCTCGATCGCGGGCTTCAGGAGGTCGATCGGCACGAACATGTTGCCCGGGAGCTTCTCGCCGGCTTTCAACGCGTCCATCACGAAGAGCGAGCCGATGCCGACCAGCTCGCCGTCCTTGTTGATGAGCGCGGCACCGCTGTGGTCCAGCCGCGGGGGAGCGGTGAAGATCGCGTCGTCGAGGAGGTATTCCCAGTAGCCGGCGAAGGGCCGGCGGGAGACCACGGTCGCGATCGAGATCGCCTGGTCCTCGCCGCCGCTCACGATCATGAGGCGGTCGAGCTGGCCCACCGCGGCGGAGACGCCGATGCGGATCGGCTTCGGCGAAAGCGGCCCGAGGGGCTTCAGGAGCGCGAAGCCCGTGGCGTCGTCCACGGCGACGATCGAGGCGGGGACCGTATGCTGGTCGGAGTCGCTCACCTGCACCTGGTCCGCCTCCTGCACGAGGTAGCCCATCGTGAGGACGAGCGTGTCCTTCGTTCCCTCCTTGCCGATGAGGACGCCGGAGCCATCGCGCTCCTGCCCCAGGGTCTCGTTGCTGCGCGCATCCGGGAGCGCGCGCACCTTCACGCCCACCACCGCCTTCGCGGCCTGGACGAGCTGCTGGTACGAGGCGTCGGAAGCGGGGGCCGCCTGCGTGTCCGTGACGGAGTACGCCATGGCCGCGGCGGCCGCGGGCGGGAATGCGAGCGCCACGGCGGTCACGGCGGCGAGCGCGGCGCGGCGGGCGAGCACGGGGGAAGCCATTTCGTCACCTCCTCGGCGCAGTCGCCGGGATATCGCCCCGAGACTAGCGGCGCCGTTTGGCCCCGCCGTGACGCCCCGTTCCGCCCGCCCGGTCCGTTCGGCGCAAGCCCCCGCCGACGCCGGCACGCGCTACCCGGAGGTGCGGCTGCTAACATAGCCGGCTCATGAGCGCTCCCTCCGGCACCACCCCGATCGCGGGCCGACCGCGCGAACGGCAGGCGGAGCCGAACCCTCCGCGCGGCGACTTCGCCGTGGTCCGCAGGCTCCTTCCATACCTGTGGGAATACCGCGGCCGGGTCCTCCTCGCCCTGGTCTTCCTCGTGACGGCAAAGCTCGCGAACATCGGCGTGCCGCTCGTGATGAAGCGGATCGTCGACGGCCTTTCCGGCCCGCAGCAGGTGCTCGCGGTCCCCGCCGCGGCGCTCGTCGCCTACGCGCTCCTCAGGCTATCCAGCACGCTCTTCAACGAGCTGCGGGACGTGGTCTTCGTGAAGGTCGCGCAGAGCGCCATGCGCCGGATCGCGCTCGAGGTCTTCCACCACCTGCACGCGCTCTCGCTCCGGTTCCACCTCGAGCGGCAGACGGGCGGCCTCACGCGCGACATCGAGCGCGGCACGCGCGGCATCTCGACGCTCCTCTCGTTCATGGTGTTCAGCGTCCTCCCGACGCTCCTCGAGATCGCGCTCGTGACGGGCTTCCTCGTCTACCGCTTCGACGTCTGGTTCGGCGTGATCACCGTCGCCGCGCTCCTCGTCTACATGGGGCTCACGTTCTCGATCTCGGAGTGGCGCACGCACCATCGCCGCCAGATGAACGAGATGGACTCGAAGGCGAACACCCGCGCGATCGACTCGCTCCTGAACTACGAGACGGTCAAGTATTTCGGCAACGAGCGCTTCGAGGCGCTGCGCTACGACGAGAACCTGCGCCGCTACGAGAAGGCGGTGGTGACGAGCGAGACGTCGCTGGGCCTCCTGAACGCCGTGCAGGCGTGCGTGATCGCGAGCGCCGTGGCGCTCCTCATGTGGCGGGCGGCCGAGGGCATCGTCGCCGGGAGCCTCTCGCTGGGCGACCTCGTGATGGTGAACGCGCTCCTGATCCAGCTCTACATCCCGCTCAATTTCCTGGGCGTGATGTACCGCGAGATCAAGCAGGCGTTGACGGACATGGAG
>DATAMY010000085.1:0-21222 GCA_036266535.1 Usitatibacter sp.
ACCACATCGGCAATTACTTCGAGATGCTGAAGGGGCTCGTGGACGCCAACGTTCCCGTGATGACCGGCGGCCAGAGCGACCTCATGAGGAAGGGACTCGTGCCCGAATTCAAGAAGGCCGGCATGGACCCCACGAAGCTGGTGGTAAACGGCGGGAACGCGATGAATTTCGGCGGAATGGCGAAGCATGGCGCGATGACCGTCCACCTGGTGCCGGCGGTCCACTCAAACCTGCTGGGCTATCCGTCGGCCGGATTCATGCTCGACATCGGCGGCATGCGCGTGTACCTCAGCGGCGACACGGATCTCTTCGGAGACATGAAGACGCTGGGCGAGCGGTACAAACCGGATCTCGCCTGCGTGTGCGTGGGCGGCGGGTTCGCGACGATGGGGGCGGACGAGGCTGCGCTCGCATGCAAGTGGATGGGCGTCTCGCGTGCGATTCCCATCCATTACGCGCACAACCCGGGCGTCGCGGGCGTTGAAGCAGGCGAGAACTTCCGTCGCGCGCTCGTGAAGATCGCACCCGGCGTCCAAACCACCGTCATGAAGCCGGGCGAGACGCAGACCATCGCGGCCTGATGGTTCCTTCGACGTAATCGCTTCCCCGACAGGGGATTCCGCCCCCGGGCGACGGATGCCCGGGGTGACGGCCTAACGCGGAGTCGTTGCGGGGGCTGCAGAGTTTCGGGATGGACGCACCGGTCCCCCGCAAGCTCGCAGCCCTCTTCCTGTCGGCGACCTTTCCCGCGCTGCTTCTTTCGGCATGCGCGGACGCCGATGCCCGCACGCGCCACGATCCCTTCGACGAAGGCGCCGGCAAGGTCACCTGGTCCTGCGATTTCGAGGGCGATTATTGCGGCATGTCGGAGCAATCGAAGGTCGAGCCGCAGCATCGGAGCACCTTCGTCCCCATCGCGCGGCACGGGAAGCAGGGCATCAAGCTCACCACGCTCCCCGGCGACGACCAGGTCCACAGCAGCGGCAAATGGGAGCGGGACGACCTCGAGCTCGGTCCTTCGCCCGAATACTGCAACGAGGGCCAGGAGGAGTGGTGGGCGGTCTCCTTCCTCTTCCCGGACGACTACGTCGTTCCGAAGGGGATGGGCCTCGTCATCGATTTCCACGACAACGCGAGCGGCGGCCAGGCCAACCTGAACCTCCTCACCCATTCGGACGAGCTTCGCCTCCACGGCTTCTACGGCGACGTGAAGGACCCGAAGGAATACAAGGTGGAGCTCGGCAAGCTACGCCGGAACAAATGGTACGACGTGGTCTTCCACATGAAGTGGTCCTCGGGACGCGACGGCTTCATGCAGGCGTGGCTGAACGGGCGGAAGGTCCTCGTGCACCGCGGCCCCACGCTCTACCACGGCATTTCCTGCTACTTCAAGCTCGCCAACTACCACGATCCGTCGGGTCCCAGCTCCATCGTGTTCGATCGCGTGATTCGCGGCACCACGGCGCGCTCCGTGGCGCTCGCGAAGCTCGAGCGCTGATCCTTCAGCTCCCGCCCTCGATCCGGATCCGAGAGAAGAGCTCGCCCAGCCGCGCGGCGAGGAGCTCGTCGATCGCCCGCGCGCGGGGCTGGTGGATGAAGGGCCGGCGCGGGAAGATCCGGTCGTTCACCCAGTGCGCGGACCAGTCCGAGGTGGTCTCCACGCACTGCGCCGCGAAGCCCGCGATGGCATGGCGCTCCTCCTGCTCGAGGCATCCCGAGAGGAACACGTCGACATAGGACTGCACGATGGGGAATCGCGCATCGGGCGGTGCGATGCCCGCCGGCGTTCCCACGTAGATCCAGGCCTGGAGATCCGCGGGAAACGCGAATCCGCGCTCGAGCGGCGTGAGGTCGGCCGGTCCCACCCGCGCCCGGCAATACGACGCCTCTCGCGCATCGGTCGCGGCGAGCTCGGCCGGATCGACGGCATAGGCGACGGCATTCAACCGCGCTTGCCGGTCCTCGACCACGCCGAGGTAGGTTGTGCTGAAGCCGATCGAGCTGCCGCGCGCGAACCACCCGCGCCGGAAACCCGCGATCTCGACCGGATGGGCCGCTCCCGCGCGCGGCGACGTGCGCTGCCGCGACGCGTCCTCCATGAGGCTTCCGTATCCCACGACCCACTGGGGCCGGTCGGGATCCGGCGACGGATGGCAGTCGATCCCCGCTGCCGGGGCTCGCGATGCATCCGTGCCGGGAGTCGCGCACGCGGCGAGCGACAGGGCGAGGAAGCAAGCGAGCGGTGCGCGAAGCGTCATGGCGGCGGACGGCCGAACGGGGCCCTATCCTAGCCGGGCGCGGGGAAGGGCGTCAGGCGGCGAGGCCGCGGATCCCGCCGATGAGATAGACCGCGGCGACCGACATCACCGTCCAGCGGGTCCACGCGCGGAACGATGCGTCCGTCATGCGCTCGAGGACGCGTTTCGAAAGCGACGTCCCCACGAAGGCCAGGGCGACCATCGTCACGGCGAGCGCAGGCTCCGCGAGCGATGCGCCGGCCCCCACGAGCGCCGCGAAGTACACGATCTTCAGGAGGTGCGTCATCGTCTGCGTGATCGCCTTGGTCGCGACGACGGCGTGGCGGGGCATGCGCGAGCGCACGAAGAAGAGATCCAGGATGGGACCCGCGATGCCCGCGGTCAGCGCGAGCGCCACGCAGACGAGGCCGCATGCGAACGAGTGCCCGCGCCGCTCGACGTTGAGGTGCAGGCGCTCGGGGAGCGCCAGGCCCACGAACGGCGTGAGGCCCATGGCGATGAGCGCATGCGGCTTCGAAAGCACGATCCGGGCGAGGGCGAAGAGCGCCAGCGCGAGCAGGGCCCCCGCGGCATACCCGCCTGCGATCCGCCAGTCGACCTCCCGCCGCAGCATGAAGGCGCGAGCGCCGTTCGCCGCGAACTGGGTGATGCCGTGGAGCGTCATCGCCGCGGAGACGGGCAGGACGGCGAGGAGGATGCCCAGCAGGATCATCCCGCCGGCCATCCCGAGGATGCCGGAGATGAACGAGGTCGCGAGCGACGCGAATCCCAGGAGCGGCAGGAGGAGGGCGGCGCTCATGGCGAGACCAGCTTCGTGAGGATGGCCCCCAGCGCCTCGACTTCCCGCAGCGCCGCGAACGCCTGGGTGCGTCGCGCGATGAGGCCGGGCAGCTGGTCGTCGCAGCGCGCGATGGGCGTGGGATAGGCGCGTACTTCGTCGGCCAGGGCGCGCGCATGGTCCTCGAGGCGGGCGTGGAGCGATCGCCAGGCTTCCAGGACCGGATCCATCGCGGGGTTCCTCGGAGGGAGGGGGGCAGTTTCGCTGTCCGCAGCTTCGAAGTAAAATGAATTTATTGCTCGGATTGATGAATTCGGCGCATGAAGCTCGACATCCTCGGACTCCAGGCCTTCACCGCCGTCGCCGCCCATGGCGGATTCCGCGGCGCGGCGGAGGCGCTCCACGTGACGCAGACCGCGCTCACGCGCCGGCTACAGAACCTCGAGGCGCAGCTGGGCGTGCGGCTGATGGAGCGGACGACGCGCTCCACGTCGCTCACGGGCATCGGCCGCGATTTCCTCCCGCGCGCCCGCCGGCTGCTGGACGAGCTCGAATCGGCGCTGGTGGAGATCCGCGAGACGGGGAAGGCGCTGCGCGGCGACGTGACCATCGCGTGCGTGCCGACGGTGGGCGTCCATTACCTCCCGAGCGTGATCCAGCGCTATGCCGCTAAGCATCCGCAGAACCGCATCAAGATCCTCGACCACGCCTCGTCGCTCGTCGCGGAGGCCGTGCTCCGGCGGGAGGCGGAGTTCGGCATCAACATCCAGGGGCCTCATCATCCGGAGCTCGTGAGCGCGCCGCTGATGCAGGACCGGTTCGTGCTGGTGTGCCGGGAGGACCATCCGCTCGCCGGGCGCACGGCGCTCGCATGGCGGCAGCTCGAGCCCCATCCGCTGATCTTCGTGGGCGAGATGAGCGGAAACCGCCAGCTCCTCGATGCCGCCCTGGGCGACGACCGGCTGCGGCTGCAGTTCCGCTACGAGGTGCAGAGGAGCTCCACGGCGGTGGGCCTGGTCGCGGAGGGCGTGGGCGCGGCGATCGTGCCGCGGCTCGCGGTCCAGAAGGGCGCCTATCCGGGGCTCCGCGTCGTGGCGCTTCGCGAGCCCGTGGTCTCGCGGACGCTCGTGCTGCTCCTGCGCCGCAACGCCTGGCTCTCGCCCGCGGCGCGCGCCCTCTACGAGATGATCGACGCCCGCGCGGGCCGGGCGCGGTAGAACGCCCGCCCGCCGCCCGCGGTCCAATCCCCATGGCCGAGCCTTTCTTCACCATCGGGCATTCCACGCGGAGCCTCGACGAGCTGGTCGGGCTCCTCGCGCCCAACGAGGTGACGCTCCTCGTGGACGTGCGCACCGTGCCCCGCTCGCGAACGAATCCGCAGTACAACACCGATACGTTGCCCGCTTCCCTCGCGGCGCGCGGGATCGCATACGAGCACATCGCGGCGCTGGGAGGCCTGCGCGGCCGGCGGAAGGACGTCGCGCCAGACGTGAACGGCTACTGGGAGAACGCGAGCTTCCACAACTATGCGGACTACGCGATGGGCGGGGAATTCCGCGCGGGCCTCGCGCGCCTCATCGCGCTGGGACGCGACAGGCGCTGCGCGATCATGTGCGCGGAGTCGGTCTGGTGGCGCTGCCACCGGCGGATCATCGCGGACTACCTGCTCGCATCCGGGGAGGAAGTCTTCCACCTCGTCTCGAGCGACGTGCCGGAGCCCGCGCGCATGACGCCGGACGCGCAGCCGGGGCCGGATGGGGCTCTCGTCTATCCGGGCGAGCAGCGTGCGCTCTTCTAGACCCGCTCGATCGCGACCGCGATCCCCTGGCCCACGCCGATGCACATCGTGCAAAGCGCGTAGCGGCCGTTCGTCCGGGCGAGCTGGTACATCGCGGTCGTGACCAGCCGAGCGCCGGAGGCGCCCAGCGGGTGGCCCAGCGCGATCGCGCCGCCCGTCGGATTCACGTGCGGCGCGTCGTCCGCCACACCCAGGTCGCGCAGCGCCGCGAGCACCTGCGCGGCGAAGGCCTCGTTCAGCTCGAGCACGTCCATCTTCCCGATCGGCAGGCCCAGGCGCGCGAGGAGCTTCTTCGAAGCCGGCGCCGGACCGAAGCCCATGATGCGCGGCTGAACGCCGGCGGAGGCCATGCCGAGGATGCGGGCGCGCGGCGTGAGGCCGTGCTTCTTCGCCGCCGCCTCGCTCGCGACGATCACGGCGCAGCTTCCGTCGTTCACGCCGGAGGCGTTGCCCGCGGTGACCGTGCCGTTCTCCCGCACGATGGGCTTCAGCTTCGCGAGCGCCTCGAGGGACGTCTCGCGCGGATGTTCGTCCTTGTCGAAGATCACCGGATCGATGTTTTTTGAACTCGCTGACGGCGCTTCGCGACCCCGCTTCGCGGGGATGCTCACCGGCACGATCTCCTGCGCGAGCGCGCCGCTCGCCTGCGCCGCGAGCGCGCGCTGCTGCGAGCGCAGCGCGAAGGCATCCTGGTCCGCGCGCGAGACCTTGAACTCTTCCGCCACGTTCTCGGCCGTCTCCGGCATCGCGTCGATGCCGTGCTTCGCCTTCATCTTCGGGTTCACGAAGCGCCAGCCGATCGTGGTGTCGTAGACGGCGTTCGCGCGCGAGAAGGCCGTCTCGGCCTTGGGCATCACGAAGGGCGCGCGGGACATGCTCTCCACGCCGCCCGCGATGCCGATCTCCGCGTCGCCCGCGCGGATCGCGCGCGCGAGCTGGCCGATCGCTTCCATGCCGGAGCCGCACAGGCGGTTCACGGTCGCGCCGGGCACCTCGACCGGAAGGCCGGCGAGGAGGAGCGCCATGCGCGCGACGTTGCGGTTGTCCTCCCCGGCCTGGTTCGCGCAGCCGTAGATCACGTCGTCCAACGCCGCCCAGTCGATCCCCGGGTTGCGGCGCGCGAGCTCCGCGAGGGGGAGGGCGGCGAGGTCGTCCGTGCGGACGGAGGAAAGCGCGCCACCGTAGCGGCCGAAAGGCGTGCGGATGGCGTCGCAGAGGAAGGCTTCGGGCATCGGGAAGGGCTCCTGCGCAGCGGCGAAACGGCGTCGAGCCCGCGATTTTACTATGCGCGAGCGGCGCGACGGACCCCCGCGGGATAGAATCCGCCTTCCATCGAGGGCCTATCGTGCGCACGCAAGTCGCGATCGTCGGCGCAGGACCCGCGGGACTCCTCCTCGCGCATCTCCTCGCGCGTGCCGGGGTCGAATCGGCGGTGGTCGAGATCCGCAGCCGCGAGTACGTGGAGCACCGCATCCGCGCGGGCGTGCTGGAGCAGGGCACCGTGGACCTCCTGGTGGAGGCGGGGGTCGGCGATCGGCTGCGGCGCGAGGGGCTCGTCCACCACGGGATCGAGCTGCGCTTCGGGGGCGCGGGCCACCGCATCGACCTCACTGCGCTGTCGGGCGGCCGGTCGATCACGGTCTACGGCCAGCAGGAAATCGTGAAGGACCTCATCGCGGCGCGCATGGCGACCGGCGCGCCGATCCATTTCGACGCGACGGACGTGCGCGTCGAGGCGTTCGACACCACGTCGCCGCGCGTCTCCTTCCGCGAGGGCGGCGAGGAGCGGCGCATCGACTGCGACTTCATCGCCGGATGCGACGGCTTCCACGGCACCTGCCGCGCCGCGATCCCGCACGGCGCGCTCACGTTCCACGAGCGTGCGTATCCCTTCGCTTGGCTGGGCATCCTCGCCGCCGCGGCGCCCTCGCGCCAGGAGCTCGCGTACGCGAGCCACGACCGCGGCTTCGCGCTCTTCAGCATGCGCTCCCCGGAGCTGACAAGGCTCTACCTGCAGGTAGAGCCTGACGAGTCGCTGGTCGGTTGGGACGATGCGCGCATCTGGTCGGAGCTCCATGCGCGCTTCGAAGGCTCCGACCGGTGGCAACCCCACGAGGGGCAAGTCCTCGAGAAGGGCGTGACCGGCATGCGCAGCTTCGTGGCGGAGCCCATGCGGCACGGGCGGCTCTTCCTCGCGGGAGACGCCGCGCACATCGTGCCGCCCACCGGCGCCAAGGGATTGAACCTCGCCGTCGCGGACGTGCGGGTGCTCGCGTGGGCCCTTTCCCGTTTCTACCGGAAGCGCGATCTCCACGCCTTCGACGCGTACTCCGAGACGTGCCTCAAGCGCATCTGGCGAGCGGAGCATTTCTCGTGGTGGATGACCGCGATGCTCCACCGGTTCCATGGCGAGGAGAGCTTCCACCGGAAGCTCCAGCTCGCGCAGCTCGAATACGTGGTCTCTTCGCCCGCGGCGGCAGCCGTCCTCGCCGAGAATTACGTGGGGCTTCCCTTCGCGGCTCTCCCCGAGTAGATTCACGACCCATGAAAAAACTCCTCATTGCGGCGGCCGCGCTCCTGGTACTGCCGGTCCTCGCGCAGCAGCCCGTGAAAGTCGGCGTGGTGGCGCCCTTCTCGGGCGTCGCGGCGGATTTCGGCCGGCAGATGCAGGCCGGGATCGACACCTTCTTCAAGCTGCACGGCGACACGTTCGCGGGACGGAAGATCGAGGTGCTCGTCCGGGACACCGGCGGCCCGAACCCGGAAGTCGCCAAGCGCCTCGCGCAGGAGCTGGTGGTCAAGGACAAGGTCGACATCCTCGCCGGCTTCGGGCTCACGCCGTCAGCGCTGGCGGTCGCGCCGCTGTCGGCCGAATCGAAGAAGCCGATGGTGGTGATGAACGCGGCGACCTCGATCGTGACCGAGCGCTCGCCGTACATCGTGCGGTTCTCCATGACGCTTCCCCAGGTCTCCGCGCCGATGGCGACGTGGGCGGCGAAGGACGGCATCAAGAACGTCTACACGCTGGTCACGGACTACGCGCCGGGGATCGACGCGGAGAAGCAGTTCAAGGCAACCTTCGAGGCCGCGGGCGGAAAGGTCGTGGACTCCGTCCGAACCCCCCTCAGGAATCCCGATTTCGCGCCTTACGTGCAGCGGATCAAGGACGCGAAGCCGGACGCCGTCTTCATCTTCGTTCCCGCGGGCGAGCAGAGCGTCGCGTTCATGAAGGCGTTCGAGGAGCGCGGGTTGAAGGAGGCGGGGATCAGGCTCATCGCGACCGGCGACCTCACGGACGACGACGTCCTGCAGTCGATGGGCGAGCCGGTGGTGGGCGTCATCAGCAGCCACCATTACTCGGCCGCCCACGATTCGCCCGAGAACAAGGCCTTCGTCCAGGCGTTCAAGCAGGTCGCGAAGGGGCTCCCGCGTCCCAACTTCATGGCGGTGGGGGGCTACGACGGCATGGCCGCGATCGCGGAGGTCGTATCGAAGCTGGGGAACGACATCGACGGCGACAAGGCGATGGAGATCCTCAAGCACGCGAAGATGACGAGCCCGCGCGGGCCGATCGAGATCGATCCCGCGACCCGCGACATCGTGCAGACGGTCTACATCCGCCGCGTGCAGAAGGTGGGCGGCGAGTACTACAACGTCGAGTTCGACCGCTTCCCGGCGGTGAAGGACCCGGGCAAGGCCCCGAAAGGCTGACTACTCGTTCGCGACGCTGCCGTGCGCGCGGGCGGTGCGCGCCTGGAGGTCGCGGAGCGTCTCGAGCTCCTTCGCGTCCGGGGCCGCGGTGCGTCCCAGCTTCTCCGCGACCTTGAGCTCCCAGCCCGTGGCGTCCCGCACCTGGTCCACCGCGATGCCGGGATGGAGCGCGACCAGCGTGAGCTCGCGCGTGACCGGGTCCGGCGCCATGACCCCGAGATCCGTGATCACCGCCGTGGGGCCCTTGCCCCGCGCGCCGGACTTCACGCGCGAATCGCCGCCGGTGAGGTGGCCCACCGAGGTGAGGAAGTCCAGCTTCGGCACGAAGCTCCGCTTCGTCTGCTTGATGATGATCCAGGTCTCCTTCGCGTTCGAGGCGATCTCCGGAGCGCCGCCCGCGCCCGGAAGCCGCACCTTCGGGTGCTCGTAGTCGTTCCCGATCACGGTCGTGTTGATGTTCCCGAAGCGGTCGACCTGCGCGGCGCCGAGGAAGCCCACGTCCACGCGGCCGCCCTGCAGCCAGTAGCGGAAGATCTCCGGGATGGAAACCACGGTGTCCGCGTGCTCCGCGAGCTCGCCGTCGCCGATGGAGAGCGGCAGCACGTCCGGCTTCGCGCCGATGGTGCCCGATTCGTAGATGAGGACCACGTCCGGCGCGTGCGTGAGGCGCGCGAGGTTCGCGGCCGCGGACGGCATGCCGATGCCCACGAAGCAGACCATGCCGTCCTTCAGCCGCCGCGCGGCCTCGATCGTCATGATCTCCGTGGCGGTGTATCGCAGGTTGGCGTTGTCAGGCATGGGCGGCTCCGGCGCGCTCGGGAACGGCGATGCCGGCGGAGCGCAGGAACTCCGCATGGTCCTTCGTGCCGAGCACGTGCTTCTCCATCCATTCCGTGAAGCCCTCCCGCTCACGCGAGATGCCGTCCCACGCCTTGCAGAACGCGTTGTCGCGCCCGTAGTAGCCGTGCGCGTAGCTGGGATGCGCGCCGTTGGGCACGTGGCACACAGCGGAAAGAACCCAGTGCGGGATGAGGCACGCGTTCATCGGTGCGGCGAGGTCGTCCACGATCTCCTCGACGGTCGCGATCGCCGCGCGTGAGGCGAGCACCGCCTCCTTCTGGATCCCCACGATGCCTTCGATGAGCACGTTGCCCTTCCGGTCCGCCCTCTGCGCGTGGATGATCGCCACGTCCGGGTTGAGCGCCGGCGTCGCCGCGAGCTTCTCCCCGGTGAAGGGACACGCGATCGTGCGGATGCTCGGGTTGTGCTTCGGGAGGTCGCTTCCCACGTACCCGCGCAGCACGGAGAAGGGAAGGCCCGAGGCGCCCGCCTGGTAGCGCCCCGCCATGTCCGCGTGGCTGTGCTCCTGGATCGCGAGCGGGCGCGGCCAGCCGTTCTCGATCGCGTCGCGGAAGCGATGGATCGATCCCACGCCGGGGTTGCCGCCCCACGAGAAGACGAGGCCCGCGGCGCAGCCCATGCCGATCAGCTGGTCGTAGATGATGTCCGGCGTCATGCGCACGAGCGTCAGGTCCTTGCGCCGCTGGCGGATGACCTCGTGGCCCGCGGCGAATGGGATCAGGTGCGTGAAGCCTTCCATCGCGAGGGTCTGCCCGTCCTTCACGAAACGGCCGACCGCCTCCGCGAGCGGGATGATGGGTGTGGTCATGGGTTTTCTTCGATGTGGAACGGCGTTCCTGCTGCCAATCACGATGTTAGACTTTCCCGCGGCAAAATGCACATGCGCGAGGAGCGAGAACGATGGACGAAGCGAAGAAGCCGGGCCTCGATCGGCGGACGTTCCTGAAGGGCGCCGTCGCGAGCGCCGGGGCGAGCGCGGCCGCGCCGCTCGCCGCCGCTGCCGCGGAGCCCAAGCCGAAGTCCGAGGGCGGCCCCGAGGTGATCGACCGTCCCGGCTCGGACTTCATGGTCGACGTGATCAAGACGCTCGGCTTCGACTACATGACGTTGAATCCGGGATCGAGCTTCCGGAGCCTCCACGAGTCCCTCATCAACTATGGCGGCAACGAGGCGCCGGAGCTCATCACCTGCATGCACGAGGAGGCCGCCGTCGCGATGGCGCACGGCTACTCGAAGGCCGCCGGGAAGCCCATGGCCGTGGCGGTGCACGGCACGGTCGGGCTGCAGCACGCGACGATGGCGATCTACAACGCGTGGGTCGACCGCGTGCCGATCGTGATGTTCGCGGGGAACGGGCTCGACATCACCAAGCGGCGTCCTGGGACCGAGTGGAACCACTCGGTGCAGGATCCCGCGCTCATCGCGCGCGACTTCCTCAAGTGGGACGACTACCCGATGTCGCTCCAGCACTTCGCGGAATCGACGGTGCGCGCGTACAAGATCGCGACCACGCCGCCGATGGAGCCGGTGCTCATCACCGCGGACATGGACCTCCAGGAAGAGCCGGTCCATGACGGCAAGCTTTCCATCCCGAAGCTCGCCCGCTCCGTGCCCCCGCAAGGGGACCAGGCGGCGCTCGCCGAGGCGGCGAAGTGGCTCGTCGGCGCGCGGAACCCGGTCATCATCGCCGACCGCTGCGCGCGGACGCCGGACGGCGTGAAGCATCTCGTGGCGCTCGCCGAAGCGCTGCAGGCGCCCGTCGTGGACCTGGGCGGCCGGATGAACTTCCCGAACACGCATCCGCTGCACCAGTCCGGCAAGCGCGGGCTCATGCGCGAGGCTGACGTGGTCCTCCTCCTGGAGGTGGCCGATCCCTTCGGGCAGTTCAACTCGATCGCGGATCCGTCGAAGAAGCTCACGCACTTCGCGAACAAGGACGCCCGCATCATCAATATCTCGATGCAGGACGTCTTCCTCCACTCGAACTACCAGGACTTCCAGCGCTACCTCCCCGCGGACCTCGCGATCAACGGGGATGCGGAGGCGAGCCTTCCCGCGCTGACCGACGAGGTGCGCCGCCTCACGACGGACGACCGGAAGCGCGCGTTCTCGGAGCGGGGTGCCAAGCTCAAGGACGCTCATGCGAAGTCGCGCAAGCGCGCGCTCGAGGAGGCGGCCGTGGGCTGGGATTCGAGCCCCATCTCGACCGCGCGCATGTCGATGGAGCTCTGGGCGCTCATCAAGGACCAGCCGTGGTGCCTCGCCGTGAGCGACCGGCTGAAGGCGCCGAGCGAGCTATGGGCCATCACCGAGCACCACCAGGCGCTGGGCGGCGCGGGCGCGCAAGGCGTGGGCTACTGCGGGCCGGGCTCGCTCGGCGTGGCGCTCGCGAACAAGGACAAGGGCATCCTCACCGTCACATTCCAGCCCGACGGCGACCTCAACTATTCGCCGGGCGTCCTCTGGACGGCCGCGCACCACAGCATCCCCATCCTCTACGTGATGTTCAACAACCGCGCCTACCTGCACGAGACGATGCACATCCAGAGGATGGCGGGGATGCACGACCGAGACGTGAGCCGCGCGCACATCGGGACCACGATCGACAACCCGTTCGTGGACTATGCGAGGCTCGCCCAGGCCTACGGCGTGTGGGGCGAGGGCCCGGTCACGGATCCTTCCCAGCTCTCGGCCGTGTTCAAGCGCGCGCTCGCCGTGGTGAAGTCCGGCCACCCGGCGCTGGTCGACGTGGTCTGCCAGGGCGCCTAGCGCTTCTCCACGAGCGCCACGCCGTCCACGCCGCTCAGGGCGAGGGCGAGCCTGCCGTCCGGCGCGAGCACCATGTGGCGCACCACGCCGCCGCCGGACGGGATCGCCCAGCTCTGGAATTTTCCGGCGCGCGGGTCGAAGCGGACGAGCGTGTTGGGCTTCACGCCGGACTCGCTGTACCAGAGGACATCGCCGTCCGCGAGGATGCCGTACGGCTCGGAGCGCCCGCCGCTGGGCGAGGGCCACTCGGTCACCTTGCCGGTCGCGGGATCGAGGCGGCCCAGGGCGCCGCGCGCGAAGTCGGTGAACCAGATCGCGCCGTCCGGGGTGATGGCGAGGCGCCGCGGGCGGCTCTCGCGGTCCGGCAGCGCGTACTCGCGGATCGCCATCGTGCCCGGATCGATCCGCGCGACCTTGTTCGCGCCGAACTCCACGAACCACGGCACGCCGGCGGCATCCACGCGCATGCCGTACGGGCGCGATCGCGGCGTGGGCGAGCGCACGAGCTTCACCTCGCCCGTCTTCGGATCGAGCCTGCCCACGAAGTTGCCGGACTGGACCGTGAACCAGAGGACGCCGCTTCCATCGAAGACGAGCGTGTGCGGGTCGCGCGCCGCGGGGTCGGGCATCGGATATTCGGTCACCTTGCCCGTGGCGGGGTCGAGCTTCCCGATGTAGCCCTTGAAGTTCGCCGTGAACCAGATGTGGCCGTCGCGATCCTCGATGAGGCCGTGCGGGCCGGAATTCTCCGTCGGAAGGCGGAACTCGCGGATGCGGCCCGTTGCGGGATCGAGCCGTCCCAGCACGTTGGCGAACTGGCCCGTGTACCAGAGCGAGCCGTCGCGCGCCGCGAGCGGATCGTGGGGCCGCGATCCCGCGGTCGGCACGGTCCATTCGTGGAAATCCACCTTCGCGCTGCCTTCGAGGATCGCGGGAGCGGGCGACGCGCGCTCGGGAAGGCTCCGCGCGAGGTAGTCGACCACCGTGTCGACGTCCTTCGGCGCGAGCCTCGCGCCCACGTTCACCATCATGCTCACGCGCGTTCGCCATTCGGAGCGCGAGTACCCCGCGCGCGTGACGGTGTCCAGCCCATGGCATTGGCCGCAGGCCGCTTCGACGATCGCCTTTCCGGGGCCGTCCGGAAGCGGGGGCGATGCGGCGGACGCGGCGGTGGCCGCCAGCCCGGCGGCGAAAGCGGCGCAGGGAAGCTTCACGGCGTCACTCCTTCAGGAGCGCGAGCTCGCTCGCCTTCGGTCCCGGCTTGATCGACGCGAGGTATGCGTGGATGTCGGCCAGGTCCTGGTCGCTCACGAACTTGGGCGCGTACGCCGGCATCGAGGATCGCGGATGCCGCACCTGGGCCGCGAGCCCTTCCAGGCCCATCGGGCCGGGCGCGAGCCGCGGGCCGTACGGGCCGCCTTCGCCCTCCGTGCCGTGGCAGGTCCAGCACATCTCCCGGGTGAAGAGCCCCTTGCCGCGCGCCGCGTCGCCGGCGGGGTCCTGCGCGAAAGCCGCGGCGGAAGCCGCCGCGAGGAAGACCGCGAGGGCCGCCGTGATGCCTTTTCTCATGTGTCCTCCTCCTGCGCTTCCGCGATGAGCGGTCCGCCCGCGCTCCGGGCCGCCGCGATGCGGCGTTCCGCGAGCGAGAGGAAGCCGCCCACCAGCAGGAACGCTCCGTTCGCCCAGAATACCGGCACGAGGCCGAATGCGGAACCGAGCCCGCCGAATAGCACCGGCACCGCGATCTGCGTGAGCTTGTTCACGGTGAGGCGCATGCCGAGCGCCTCGCCGGAGCGGCCCTCGGGCGCGTGGTTGTACGTGAGGATGATGGTGAGCGGCTGCGCGCAGCCCAGGCCGATGCCGAGGAGGAAAGCGACCACCGAGAGGAGGAGCGCGTGCGAGACCAGCGGCACGAGGAAGTACGTGGCCCCGGCCATGAACAGCGAGGCCGTGAGCACGGCCACTTCGCCCACCCGCCGCGACGCCTCGCTCATGCCCATGCGCACGATGAAGGCCGCGACCGCGTAGCTGCTCATGACGATGCCGATCGACGAGGCGGAGAGCCCGATCGAGCGCCCGTACACCGGGAAATAGAAGGTGAAGAGCTCGACGCCGGTGAGCGTCACGCCGCTCATGATGAGCGTGCGCCGCAGGGCCGGGATCGCGAGGAGCTCGCGCGAATGGCCCGCGACGGCTTCCTCGGCATGGGCCCCCCGCGGCGGGACGATCGACGGGCGCGCGACGAGGAGCGCCGCCGGCAGCGCCGCCACGATGGCGAGGAGGACGTAGGTCGGGCCGAACCCGAGGCCGTCGATCGAGAACCCCGTCATCGACGGCCCGAAGAACGCGGAGAGCGAGGCGCCCAGCGAGAAGGTCGCGAAGTTCCGCGTGCGCGCGACGCCGTCGCCGAACGCGCCGATCAGGTTGTGCACCGACACGTGGAAGAAGATGTGTCCCAGGCCGATGCACGTGGCACTCGCGAGGAGCCCCGGAATGCCGGGCCATGCGAGGGGCACGAGGATCCCCGCCGAGATCACGAGCGATCCCCAGACCATGGGCGGCTTCACGCCGATGCGGTCCGACACCTTGCCGGCGTAGACCGCGAGGAGGAGCGGGAAGACGGGGAAGAGGGCGCCGATGAGGCCCACCTGGAACGAGGTGGCGCCTTCGCCCAGCGCCACGAGCGAGACCTGCATCTTCGCGCCGCGGAGGGCGATGCCCTGGAGGAAGGACAGCAGGACCGCGAGGTAGACCGCCACGAAGACGCCGTTCTGGATGCAGGAACGCAGTTCCGGGTGAGTGCCCCGAGTATACTGGACGCCTCACACTGCAATCGCACGTCGCCATGCCTGTCGGGCGTAACGATCCATGCCCCTGCGGCAGCGGCCGCAAGTACAAGAAGTGCCACGGCGCGGTCATCCCGATCGCATCCGCCCGGGGCCGGACGTGCGGCGAATGCACTGCGTGCTGCGACGGATGGGTGGTCGGGGTGATCGAGGGGCACGAGATGCGCCCCGGTAAACCCTGCCACTTCCGCGGCGACCGCTGCTGCACGATCTACGAGCGTCGCCCGCAATCCCCCTGCCGCGATTTCGTCTGCGGGTGGCTGCGCGACGGGAGCCCCTTCCCCGAGGAATTCCGGCCGGACCGCCTCGGCGTGATGGTGATCCCGATGCGCTGGCGCGGCCACGAGGCGTACGTGCTGCGCTCGGCGGGGCGCGATCCGCAGCCCGCCTTCCTCGACTGGATGCGCGACTTGAGCCTTCGCACGGGCCGCCCGTTCTTCTACGAGATCGCGGGCGAGCGGTTCGGCTTCGGCTCCCCGGAATTCCAGCAGGAGATGAGCGAGCGCGTGGCGCGGGGGGAGGCGCTCTGGTGAGCGAATCCCTTCCGCTCCTCCTCGTCGGCGGCGCGCTGGGTGCGGGGAAGACCACGCTCCTCGGCCGCTGGCTCGCCGAGCCCGCGCTCGCGAACACGGCGGTCCTCGTGAACGAGCCGGGCGACGCCCCGATCGACGCGCACCTCATGGGCGCGCTCGCCGGCGCCGCGCGCACGCTCACGGCCGGGTGCGTGTGCTGCGACGCGCGCTCCGAGCTCCCCGGCGCGCTCGAGGCGCTGGTCCACGCCCGCCGCGCCGCGCCCCGCTTCGAGCGCGTGATCGTCGAGCTTTCCGGCCTCGCGCACCCCGCGCCGCTCCTCGAGGACTTCGCCTCGGACGAACGCCTGCGCGAGCGCTTTCCGCTCCTCGGCATGGTGACGCTCGTCGATGCCGGCGAGGGCCTCGCGGCGCTCGACGCGGCCGGAGCGCGCGCGCGGGTCGCCGCCGCGGACGTGCTGATCGTGGGCAAGACCGAGCTCGCCGCGCCGGCCGAACTGGACGCGCTTGTCGCCGCGCTCGCGCGCCTGAATCCCCACGCGGAGATCGTGCGCGGCCGCCCCGGCGCCGAAGCGCGCGAGGTGTGGGCGGCCGCAGGGGCATCGCCCGGCCGCGAGCTTCGCCGGATCGAGGCCGCGCTCGCCGCCGCGGACGACGCGGACGCGAGCGAGCTCGAGACCCACACGATCCGCTTCGACGCGCCCGTCGAGCTCTCCGGATTCTGCGTCCGCCTCGCCGCATGGCTCGCCGCGAACGAGGGCTCGGTCCTGCGCGCGAAGGGCCTCGTTGGCGTTCGCGGCCGCCATGGACCCGCGGTGATCCAGGCGGTCGGCGCCTCGCTCCAGCCGGTCCGCACGCTCAAGGATTGGCCGCGAGGCGCCGCGCCCGGCGCGCTGGTGGTGATCGGCCGCGGCCTCGACGGCGCGCGGCTGCGCGAATGCCTCGCTTGACCTGAACGAAAGGCGACTCCATGTCCGAGACGATCCCCATGACGGTGAACGGGCGCGCGGAAACGGTGCGCGCCGAGCCCGACACCCCGCTCCTCTACGTGCTGCGGAACGACCTGGGCCTCGCGGGCCCGAAGTTCGGCTGCGGCCTCGGCCAATGCGGCGCGTGCACGGTGCATCTCGACGGCACGGCGATCCGCTCGTGCGCGACGCCGGTCGCCTCCGCGCGCGGGAAGAAGGTGACGACGCTCGAGGGCCTGCCGAAGGACGGCGCGCTCCACGCGGTGCAGCAAGCCTTCATCGACGAGCAGGCCGCGCAATGCGGCTACTGCATCAACGGCTGGATGATGACGGCCGCGGCCCTCCTCGAGGCGAACCCGCGCGCGAGCGAGGAGGACATCCGCCGCGGGCTTTCGGGGCTCAAGTGCCGCTGCGGCACGCACATGAGCATCCTCCGGGCGGTGAAGCTCGCCGCCACCCGGATGGCCGCCAAGAGGAGGGCCTGACCATGGACGCATTCCTCGTCACGCAACGCGGCGTGTCGCGCCGCGACTTCCTGAAGACGGGCGGCGCGCTCGTCGTCTCCTTCGCCCTTCCCGGATGCGCGAGCGTCGCGACGCGCAAGGCCGTGCTTCCCGCGCCCGGCGCCGCATGGCCGGCCAAGGTCGATCCGGAGCAACTCGACTCGTGGCTCCGCATCGCCGCGGACGGCTCGGTTTCCGCCTCCGTGGGCAAGATCGAGGCGGGCATGGGCGTGGGCACCTCGTTCGCGCAGATCGTGGCCGAGGAGCTCGACGTCCCGGTCGAGCGGGTCACGATCATGATGGGCGACACGGCCTCGACCGTCGACCAGCGCGGCACCGGCTCCTCCAACGGCGTCATGCAGGGCGGTTCGGAGCTGCGGAAGGCCGGCGCGCAGGCCCGCGCCGCGCTCCTCGCGATGGCCTCCGAGCGCTTGGGCGTCCCGGTCGAGGCGCTGCAGGTGCGCGATGGCGTGGTCTTCGCGGCGGCGGATCCTGCGAAGCGCACGAGCTACGGCGAGCTCATCGGCGACAAGCACTTCGACGTGAAGATGGCCGAGAAGCCCCTGCTCAAGGACCCGAAGACCTATCGCGTCGCGGGGCAGCCGATTCCGCGGATGGACATTCCCGCGAAGGTCGACGCCACGTACCGCTATGTGTCGGACCTCCGCGTCCCCGGAATGCTGCATGCCCGAGTGATCCGGCCGCCCGAGGCGCGCGCGGCGATCGTGCGCGTCGACGAGGGCGCGCGGCTCCCGGGGCTCGTCCGCATCGTGCGGAAGGGCGATTTCCTCGCGGTGGTCTGCGAGCGCGAGGAGCAGGCGATCGGCGCGGCGAAAGCGCTTCCCGTCGAGTGGTCGCGCCCCGCGCCGCTCTACTGGGAGAGCGACGACGCGCTCTACGAGGCGCTGCGCACGGGCAAGCCCAAGTCCACCAAGAGCGAGGACGTGCACGGCGACGTGGAGGCGGCGCTCGCGGCGGCCGCGCGCCGCGTCGAGGCGCGATACGAATTCCCGTTCCAGTCGCATGCCTCCATGGGACCGGGGTGCGCGGTCGCGGACGTACGCGACGGCGGCGCGGTCGTGTGGTCCGGCGGCCAGAAGCCGTATCCCCTGCGCGGAGCGGTCGCCGAGATGCTCTCGCTTCCGCCCGAGAAGGTGCGCGTCGTCTGGATGCCGGGCCCCGGCTCCTACGGCATGAACGACGCGGACGATGCCGCGATGGATGCGGCGATCCTTTCGCAGGCCGTGGGCCGCCCGGTGCGCGTGCAGTACATGCGGCACGAAGGCACGGGCTGGGATCCGAAGGGCCCCCCGGCGGTTTTCCGCATGCGCGCGGGGCTCGATGCGGGCGGGAACGTCGCCGCATGGGATTGCGAGGCACGCGGCTTCTCGGGGCAGCTGCGCCCTTCCGGCACGGACGTCGCCGGCGATTCGCTCGCGGCGCAGATCATCGGCGGCTACAAGCCGAAAGGCCACGACGAGCACAAGTTCCCGGAAGAGAGCTATGCGTTCCGGGCGAAGCGGAAGGTGAGCCACATCCTCCCCTGGGAGCAGTCGCTCGGCACGGGGATGCGGACCGCCCACCTGCGCGATCCGGACGGACCGCAATGCTGCTTCGCCTCCGAGTCGTTCGCGGACGAGGTCGCCTATGCGGCGGGCGTGGACCCGGTCGAATTCCGCATGCGCTACCTGCGGGATGCGCGCGAGAAGGCGGTGGTCGAGGCCGCGGCACGCAAGGCCGGCTGGCAGCCGCACGCCGCGCCCCGCCGGCGGAAGGAAGGCGCGATGCAGGTGGGGCAAGGCCTCGCGTACGCGCCGCGGCACGGGACCATGGTGGCCGTCGTGGCGGAGGTGGCCGTCGAGCCCACGACCGGACGCTATCGCGTGCGCCGCTTCACGGTGGCGCACGACTGCGGCTTCGTCGTGAACCCGCGGAGCCTCCACGGGACGATCGAGGCGAACCTCATGCAGGCCATGAGCCGGACGATGCACGAGGCGGTGCGATTCGATCCGACGCACGTGCGCTCGGTCGACTGGATCACCTATCCGATCCTGGACATGACCGAGGTGCCGGATGCCGTGGACATCGTGCTCCTCGGGAACAAGCCCGGCGCGAAGGTCTACGGCGCGGGCGAGCCCAGCTCGCGCCCGGTGCCCGCGGCGATCGCGAACGCGCTCCACGATGCGATCGGGGCGCCGGTGCGTCGCGTGCCGCTCACGCCCGAGGCGGTGCTCGCCGCCATACGCGCGTAGCGCGCCAGTTCACGTCCGCGTAGCGCTTCGGTTCACGCCCGCGTAGCCGTCAGTTCACGCCCAAGAATCGCTGGCGCGCGGCGGGGTCGCCGCGCAGCGCGGCGGGGCTCCCGCTGTGCACGATGCGGCCGTTCTCGAGGATCGAGACCGTGTCCGCGTGGGCGAGCGCGCTGTAGAGGTTCTGCTCGACCAGGAGGATCGCGATGCCGCCGTCCTTCAACGCCCGCACGATCCCCTCGAGGTGCTGCACCATCACCGGCGAGAGGCCCTCGGACGGCTCGTCCATCAGCAGCAGCTTCGGGTCCAGCATGAGGGCGCGCGCGATCGCGAGCATCTGCCGCTCGCCGCCGGAGAGCTGCGTCGCGCGGTGCGAGCGGCGCTCGGCCAGGCGGGGGAACACCTCGAAGATGCGCTCCGCGGTCCACGCGCCGTGCGGGCCCGGCACGAGGCCCAGGTGCTCCTGCACCGTGAGCGAGGCGAAGAGACGCCTTCCCTGCGGCACGTAGCCGATCTTTCGCCGCGCGATCCGGTGCGGCGGCTCGCCGCGGAGCTCCTCGCCCAGGAAGCGGACGCTTCCCGAGCGCACGCGCGGCTGCGCGAGGCCCATGATCGAGCGGATGAGGCTCGTCTTCCCCATGCCGTTCCGGCCCAGCAGGGCCACGAGCTCGCCCGCGCGCACCGTGAGCGACACGCCGTTCAGCACTTGCGCCTCGCCGTAGAAGCTGTGGAGGTCGGCCACCTCAAGCATCGCGCGGCTTCCCGAGGTAGACCTCCTGCACCTGCGGGTTCGCGCGGATCGCCGCGGGATCGCCCTCGGTGAGGACCTGACCGTAGTGGAGGCATGTCACGCGGTCGACCAGGCCCAGCGCGAGATCCATGTCGTGCTCGATCAGCACGACGGTGAGCGTGCGCGGGAGGGCCTCGATGATGCGCGCCATGGAGACCCGCTCCGCGGGCGAGAGGCCCGCCGCGGGCTCGTCCAGGAGGAGGAGGCTCGGGCGGGAGGCGAGCGCCAGCTGGAGCTCGAGCTGGCGCTGCTCGCCGTGGGAGAGCTCGCGGACGGGCGTGGTCCTGCGTGCTTCGAGGCCGCT
Source organism: Usitatibacter sp. (assembly GCA_036266535.1). Lineage (GTDB taxonomy): Bacteria > Pseudomonadota > Gammaproteobacteria > Burkholderiales > Usitatibacteraceae > Usitatibacter. The sequence goes on from DATAMY010000085.1 coordinate 20,366, forward strand.
CGCCGCGAGTCGCGCCGCCACCGCATCGGCTTCCTCCGGCGTGCACGCGCCGTCGCCGAAGAAGGAGAGCTTGCGCCGCGAGCGGCCGCGCACCGCGAGCCGCAGGTTGTCCTCGACGCTGATGCCCCCGAAGAGCGTCGTGATCTGGAACGTGCGCGCGAGGCCGCGCCGGGCGCGCCGCGCCGTATCCAGCCGCGTCACGTCGTGCCCGTCCAGCCGCACCGTCCCGGAGGTCACGCGCTGCTCCCCGGCGATCGCGTTGAAGAGCGTGGTCTTCCCGGCGCCGTTCGGCCCGATGATCGCGCGGCGCTCCCCGCGGGCGACCGAGAGCGAGACGCCGTCGACGGCGCGCAGCGCCCCGAACGCCACGCGCACGTCGTCCAGCCGGAGGAGCGCCTCTTCCACCGCCCGCGCTTTCAGCCCTTGATGCCCTGGAAGGTCCGCGAGTAGGGCGGCTGCTTCATGTACTCGTCCGGGTTGTAGGTCCAGAACTGCGACACGTTCGGATACACCTCGAGCGGGACGTTCCAGTACTTCCCGTCCGCGCGCTTCCTCACCTCGCGGATGAAGACGTCGTAGATCGGGTTGCCGTAGTCGTCCAGGTGCACCGGGCGCCCGAGCGGCGAGTCCTTGAGCTCGACTTTCCGCACGGCCGCGAGGAACTTCGGCCGGTCCTCGACCTTGCCGTCCACCGCCTTGATCGCCGCGGCGAGCCACATCGCCCCGGAGTACATCGAGAACCCGTAGAGCGAAGGCAGCTTCTGGTAGGCCTTCTCGTACTCCGCCACGAACTTCTGCGTGGCGGGCGCGTCGTTCCCCTCGCAGAAGTGCGCGGCCGAGAGGATGCCCTCGCTCTC
>DATAMY010000086.1:0-11893 GCA_036266535.1 Usitatibacter sp.
GGCCTGCCGGTGGCGCTCGTGGCGAGCTTGCCGCCGTTCAAGCGCCCGCGCTTGGCCAACGTCACGAGGGCCGCGTCGATGTCTTCGGGGGTGATAGCGAGGACCTCGCGCTCGCCCAGCGCATCGGTCCAGAAGGCGAGCCTAGAAAGGGTCGCCTGATCCCACTCGTGGGAGGCGATGAGCGCCTCCACGACTGCTACGAAAAGTGCCATTTTGAGCCTCCCTGCGTTGCCGTTCGACCTGAACCGTTGCCGGTCCGCTAGGTCGCCCGTGCTGGCGCATTGCAAGGAGCCTAAAACAAGCACTTACCTCGAAATCTGGAGCGGCAGAAGAGTCTCGAACTCTCGACCTCAACCTTGGCAAGGTTGCGCTCTACCAACTGAGCTACTGCCGCGACGTGCTTGTAACGAGCTTGAAATTATAGCGTTTTCCGGAAAACGGCACAACTTGGACGGCCTTCCGGAACGCCGGTGGGCAACGGGACAACAACCCGCGATCCGCCGCCCTTCCCCGACCGCCGAAAATCGGACAAGTCCTACAGCCGCCCGTTCCCGCTCATTCCGGGGGCGCCGCCGGCGGCGACTCGATCGCGGCCCGCAGGTACACCACCATCGACCACAGCGTGATGATCGCGGCGATCCAGATGAGCCAGCGCCCCACGTTCACGGTGTGGAACCAGCCGAAGAGGACGCCGTTGAAGAGGAGGAAAGGGATCGCGACCAGCTGCGTCACGGTCTTCACCTTTCCCAGGATGTTCACGGCCACGCTCTTCGACTGGCCGATCTGCGCCATCCACTCGCGCAGCGCCGAGATCGTGATCTCGCGCCCGATGATGATGAGGGATGCGAGCGGGTTCACAAGCCCCTTCTCGGTCAGCACGATGAGCGCCGCGGCGACCATGAGCTTGTCCGCGACGGGATCGAGGAACGCGCCGAAGGAGGTCGTCTGGTTCCAGCGGCGCGCGAGCCAGCCGTCCAGCCAGTCCGTGATCGCCGCCGCGATGAAGATCCACATCGACAGCACGTTCGCGTTCCTCTCGCTGATCCAGTCTTCCGGCATGTACAGCACCGCCACGAAGAGCGGGATCGCGACGATGCGGCACCAGGTGAGGAAAAGCGGGAAGTTGAAGCGCACGCCAGGACGGCCTGGGGAAAAGATCATAAAAGTAGCACGTCCGGAGGAATGTAGGACTTGGCTGACGGACTTGGACGGGCCCGCCGCGCATAGTGGATGCCCGTTCCCCCGGAGGGCCCCATGATCCCGTCCCGCCTCCCGCCCGCCACCGTCAGCGGCCATCCGCTCACCCGCTCCGCGCACATCTGCGCGTTCTTCGATTCCGAGCAGCAGGAATACGCGTGCCTCGTGCCCTATTTCGCCGAGGGGCTCGCGCGGGGCGAGCAGGTCGTGACGATCCGCGACTCGCAGCACTGCAAGGAGCACGCCGATCGGCTGCGCAATTCCGGCGCGATCCCGGTCGACGAGGCGGTCCGCGCCAACCGGCTGCGGATCGTGGCTTCGGAGGAGACCTACCTGCAGGACGGCGTCTTCGAGGTCGAGCGGATGTACCGCATGATCCGCGACCTCCTCGTGGAGGCGCCGGCCCAGGGGTTCACCCGCGTTCGCACGTGCGGCGAGATGTCGTGGGCGCTTCGCGACATGCCCGGGACGGACGAGCTCATGCAATACGAGTCGCGCGTGAACCAGCTCACGCAGGAGCACGACTGCACGCTCATGTGCACCTACGACATCAACCGCTTCAGCGGACGCGCGATCATGGACGTGCTCGCGACGCACCCGCTGGTGCTGCTGGGCGAGCGCGTCTACGAGAACCCGTACTACGAGCAGCCGGTGGAGTTCCTGCAGCGCGTGCTGCGCCGGGGCGCCTCGCCGCTCGCACGCATCGCCGAGCCCGCCTGAGGACCAACCACGGCCGCCGCGGGCGCGGTCAGTGGAGCTCCTGGTAGATCCGCTCGGCGAGTGTCCGGCTGATGCCTTCCACGCGCGCGAGGTCGTCGATGCTCGCGGCGATGACGCCCTGCAGTCCCCCGAAATGCTCGAGCAGGCGCTGGCGGCGGCGCGGGCCCACCGCGGAGATCTCCTCGAGCCGCGAGGCGGTGCGCGCCTTGCCGCGCCGCGCCCGGTGTCCCGTGATCGCGAAGCGATGCGCCTCGTCGCGGATCTGCTGGATGAGGTGGAGCGCGGGATGGTCCGGCGGCAAGCGGCGCGGCTCGGGTTCGCCCGCGATGAAAAGCTGCTCCAGCCCGGGCTTCCTCTCGACGCCTTTCGCCACGCCCATCATCGGGATCTGGTGCAGGCCCAGGTCCGCCATCACGGAGCGCGCGGCGTTCACCTGCCCGAGGCCCCCGTCGATGAGGATGAGATCCGGCGTCTTCCCCTCGCCGTCCGCGAGCTTCCGGTAGCGAACGCCCAGCGCGTAGCACATCGCGCCGTAGTCGTCGCCCGGCTGAACGCCCTTCACGTTGTAGCGGCGATACTCCGAGTTCTGCATCGCGCCGCGGTCGTACACCACGCAGGAGCCCACCGTCGCCTCGCCCATCGTGTGGCTGATGTCGAAGCACTCGATCCGCTGGATCGGCGACTCCGCGCCCAGGAATTCCTGCAGCGCGGCGACCCGCACCTCCTGCGTCGCCTGCGCCGAAAGCCGCTGGCCGAGCGCCAGCACGGCGTTGCGGTGCGCCATGTCGAGCCAGGTGCGCGATTCGCCGATCGGGCGCGTCACGAGCTTCACCGCGCGCCCGGCGAGGCCCGCGAGGAGCGCCTCGAGCGCTGTCGGGTTCTCCACCGCGTCGCACACCACGCGCCCGGGCACCGGCTGCTGGGCGTAGTGCTGCGTGAGGAAGGCCTCGACCACCGTCGGCGCATCGCTTCCCGCCGCGTTCTGCGGGAAGAAGCTCCGGTCGCCCAAGTGCCGGCCGCCCCGCACCATCGCGAGCGTCACGCACCAGGTGCCTTCGCGCTCGACCGCCGCCACGATGTCCACGTCGCCCGCGCCGGTCGACTCCGCCGCCTGCCCGGAGAGGATCCGCTGCAGCATCCGGGTCTGGTCGCGGAAGCGCGCGGCATCCTCGTAGCGCCGCTCCTCGGCCGCGGCGTTCATCTTGGCGGTGAGGTCCTCGATCACGTCGTTTTCCTTCCCCTCGAGGAATTGCTCGGCGTGGCGCACGTCGCGCGCGTACTGCTCCCCGGTCACGAGCTTCACGCAGGGGCCCGAGCAGCGATGGATCTGGTGCAGGAGGCAGGGGCGCGAGCGATGCGCGAACACCGTGTCGTCGCAGGTGCGCAGGAGGAAGATCTTCTGCAGGTGGTTGATCGTGTCGCGCGCGCTCCAGGCGCTCGGGAAGGGACCGAAGTAGCGATTGCCCTTGTGGTGCGCCCCCCGGTAGAAGCGGATCTGCGGGAACTCGTGGCCGGTGAGGAGGATGTAGCCGTAGCTCTTGTCGTCGCGGAAGAGGACGTTGTAGCGCGGCGAGAGGCTCTTGATGAGGTTGTTCTCGACCAGCAGCGCCTCGGCCTCCGTGCGCGTGACCGTGACCTCCGCTCCCGCGATCTGCGACACCATCATGGCGGTGCGCGGGCTCGCGAGGTTCCGCTGGAAGTACGAGGAGACGCGCTTCTTGAGGTCGCCCGCCTTCCCCACGTAGAGGACCTCGCCCGCCGCGTTCTTGAAGCGGTAGACGCCGGGAAGACCGGGGAGGCCCGCGAGGAGCTCGGCGGGATCGAAAGGGGTCAGACCCCGGTTCTCGCCTTTGCCTGGTTCGGGGTCTGGCCCCGGTTTTCGTTCCTTCACACCGATCGCACGCGCGCCAGGTTCTCCGTGGCGGCGAGATAGGCGGCGTTCGCCTTGAGCGCCGTGGTCGAGATGGCCTTGCCGCGCATGCGCTCGAGGCGGCGGGCGAGCGTGGGAGCGACGGGCCGGCGTTCGAGCCCTTCGAGGAGGGAATCCTGCGCGCGCGGATCGTTGCAGAGGAGGACCATGTCGCAGCCGGCATTCAACGCCGCGTTCGCGCGCGCCATGACGCCGCCCGCCGTGCTCGCCCCTTCCATCGAGAGGTCGTCCGAGAAGATGAGGCCCTCGAAGCCCAGCTTCTCGCGGAGGATCTTCTGGAGCCACGCGCTCGAGAATCCCGCGGGCTTGGAATCGACCTTCGGATAGATCACGTGCGCGGGCATGATGCCGCTCAGGCCCGAGCGCGCGAGGCGCTGGAAGGGAATGAGGTCGGATGCGGCGATCTCGGCGAGCGTGCGATCGTCCACCGGCACCTCGAGGTGCGAGTCCGCGCGCACGTAGCCGTGCCCGGGAAAGTGCTTCCCGACGGACGTCATGCCCGCCGCGTTCAACCCGGCCTGCAGCGCCTCGGCGAGCACCGCGATCACGTTCGGGTCGCGGTGGAGCGCGCGGTCGCCGATCACGCTCGACTCGCCGTAGTCGACGTCCAGGACGGGCGTGAAGCTGAAGTCCACGCCGTGCGCCTGCAGCTCGCTCCCGATCACGAAGCCGCCGCCGCGCGCGGCCGCGATCGCCTGCGCGGGGTCGCGGTCCCAGAGCTTGCCCAGCTCGGCCATGGCGGGGATCGCCGTGAAGCCGTGCCGGAAGCGCTGCACGCGGCCGCCCTCGTGGTCCACGGCGATGAGGAGCTGGGGCGCGCGCAGCTCGCGGATCGAGTGCGCGAGCTGGATCAGCTGCAGGGGCGCGGCGAAGTTCCGCGCGAAGAGGATCACGCCGCCCACCTGCGGGTGCTGCAGCCGCTCGATGTCGTCGGCGTTCAGCTCCAGGCCGCCCACGTCGACCATCACGGGGCCCAGCCTCATGCGGCCTCGCTTCCCTCGAGCACCACGAAGGCCATCGCGACGTCCGCGTCGTCCGTGAGCGAGATGTGCGCGCGGGTCACGCCCAGCGCCTCGAGGTGCCGCGCCATGTCCGCGCTCGGGACGATGAGGGGCTTGCCTTTGGGATCGCGGCCCACGGCGATCGAATGCCACTTGAAGGGCGGATGGATCCCCGTGCCGATCGCCTTCGAGAATGCCTCCTTCGCGGCGAAGCGCTTGGCGAGGTGCCCGGCCTTGTCGCGCGTGCGCTCGTAGCGCGCGCGCTCCTCCGGCGTGAGGATGCGGCGCACGAACCGCTCGCCGTGGCGCGCGAGGACCTCGGCCACCCGCCCGACGGAGCAGACGTCGGTGCCCACGCCGATGATCATGCGCGCGCCTGCCGGGGATTGTTCGATTCTGGCGGCGCTTCGCGACCACGGGACATGAGCGCCTTCATCTCGCGCACGGCCTCGCGCATGCCGATGAAGACGGCGCGGCTCACGATCGCGTGCCCGATGTGGAGCTCGCGCACGCCCGGAAGGGCCGCGATGGGCTCCACGTTCACGTAGTTCAACGCGTGCCCGGCGTTGAAGCGCATCCCCAGGCCGCGCACCGCCTCCCCCGCGCGGCGGATCTTCCCGATCTCCGCCACCACCGGCGCGCTCTCCGCGTCGCGGCCCTTCGAGTGGAAGACGTGCGCGTACGGGCCCGTGTGGATCTCGCACACGCGCGCGCCGATGCGCGCGGCGGCCTCCACCTGGGGCAGCTCCGCGTCGATGAAGACGCTCGTGACGATCCCCGCATCCGCGAGCCGCGCCACGACGTCCTTCAGCCGTGCCTCCTGGCCCAGGATGTCGAGGCCGCCCTCGGTCGTCACTTCCTGGCGGCCCTCCGGGACCAGCATCGCCATCTCCGGGCGGATCGAGCAGGCGATGCGCGCCATCTCGTCGGTCGCCGCCATCTCGAGATTCAGCTTGATGTGCGTGAGCTCGCGCAGGCGCCGGACGTCCTCGTCCTGGATGTGCCGCCGGTCCTCGCGCAGGTGCACGGTGATCCCGTCCGCGCCGCCGAGATGCGCCTCCACGGCCGCCCAGACCGGATCCGGCTCGTACGTGAGGCGCGCCTGGCGGATCGTCGCGACGTGGTCGATGTTGACGCCCAGCTCGATCACGATTCATTCCCCTCGACCCGGGGTCCCCCTTGGGGCAGGGATCTGTCGGAAGAGGGGCCGGGGGAGAGGGTCTGCAAGTCCCGCACGAGCGCGCGCGTCGCGAGCTCCTGCCCGTTGAGGGAGTGGTTGATCAGCAGGCGCATGAGCTGCTTGGCTTGCGCGACGGTGGCCGTGTCTTCGAACCGGCCGCGCTCGAGGTCGATCAGCGTGAGACCGCGCAATCTTACCGCATTCGAGGGGGCGCCCTCCCCCAGCGCCGGGACGGGGCCGCGCTCGACCACGTACCAGTAGTCGCGCTCGGCCGCGATCGCCGTCCCCGTCCCCGCCTCGCGCGTGAGCTCGACCGCATAGCCCAGCTCCTGCAGCATGCGCAGCTCGAAACGCCGCAGCGTCGTCTCCAGGTCCTCCCGGGCGGCCGCGGGCTCGGCCGTTCCGGTCCGCGGGACGAGTGGCCTGTCCCCGGTGCGGCGCGAGAGGCGGCGGAGCGCCGCCACGGCCTCGTCGTAGGCCTCGAAGAGTCCCTCGTGCGGGTCGTCGCGGTGGGTGAGCTTGAGGAGCAGCTCGTTCAGGTAGAAGCCCGCCATGAGGCTCGGGCCGGAGAGCGGGGTCGCGGGCGCGGTGGGCTCGGCGGTCTTCAGCGTGCGGAGCTCCCCGCGCCCGAACCAGTCGATCGCGAGCGGCTGGAACGGGACGAGGAGGCTCCGGTGCGCGGATTTCGGCCGCCGGGCGCCCTTCGCCACGAGGCCGAGCCGCCCGTGCTTCTCCGTCCAGGCCTGGAGGATGAGGCTCGTCTCGCGGTAGGGATAGCTGTGGAGGACGTAGCCCCGGTCCATCCGCCCATTGTGAAGGAAGCGGGGCGGGCCGTGCGCCCGCGGCCTCGCGCTAGCCCAGGAGGATGTCGCGCGTGCTGGTGACGAGGACGCAGGTGCAGCCCGTCTCGCTCCAGACGCGCTTGTCGCCGGTGGGCGCGAGGGCGCGGTTGTAGTCGCCCGGGCGGAGCTTCCGGTCGTCGATCCAGAGCTCGCCCTCGAGGAGGTGCAGCTCCTCCACGCCCGCGTGCGTATGGGGCGGATATTCCGCGTTGGGCGCGAGGCGCACGAGCATGCTCACGCGGTTCGCCTCGCCGTCGTTCGCGAGGAGCTTGCACGAGATCCCCGGCGCGACTTCCTCCCACTCCGGCTCCCGCCACCGCGAAGTGGGCGGCGCCACGGGCGCCTCGCCCTTGTCCGCGGCGATGCGGTCCGCGAGGCGCTCCTGCAGCGCGCGGCCGGGACGGATCACGTCCGCCGGCCAGGCGACGAAGGCATCGATGGCGCGGCGCAGCCGCGCGAGCTCGCGGCGGCAGCTCGCGCAATCCGCCATGTGCGCCTCGAGCTCCTGCGCCTGCGCGGGCGGCAGCGCGCCCAGGGCATGGGCGCTCACGCGCTCGGCTTCAGGGCAGCGATTCTCGTCGTGGACGATGTTCATGGCGTCCCTTCGGCGCTCTCGAGCGCCCGCCTGAGCTTGTGGAGGCCGGAGCGGATCCTGGTCTTGATGGTTCCCAGCGGCTCGTTCAATCGCGCGGCGACCTCGACGTGGGTGAGGCCCGAGAGGAACGCGCACTCGATCGCGAGCCGCTCGTCCGGGGCGAGGGCGGCGAGGGCCGCGCGGAGCGCTCGTCCCTGCTGCGCGAGATGCGCCAGGTCGCACGGGTCCGGCGCCGCGCCCGCATCGGCATGGTTGTCGGCGTCCACCGTCTCCGCGGCCGGCCCGTCGCGCCGCTTCTTGCGTGCGTCGAAGCGCAGGCGATCGATCGACCGGGAGCGGGCCTGGTTCATGATCCAGCCGAGCACCGTTCCGTTCGCGGCGTCGTAGCCCGCGGCGCGCCGCCATACGTCGTGGAAGACGTCGAGCGTGACCTCCTCGGCGGTCGCGCCGTTGCAGGTGATGCGCACGGCGAGCGTGTAGACGAGGTGGTGCGCCCGGTCGTAGAGCGCGTGGAGCGCGCGTTCGTCGCCGCCCGCGACCTGGCGGACGAGCGCGACCCAGTCTCCTTCCGGGACGAGGGGCTTGCGGCCGGACGCGTACAGGACGTCCCCGAGGCGGTCCGGGACGGGGTCGCGGAGACGTTCCTCCAGATGCTCGCGGGCTTCCATGGCCCCCTATTTTCGCGCAACGGCGCGGCCATCGGCAAGCCCTCAGTCGTCACGGTCGGGGGCCGACGGGGGGGCCGCCGGCGGCGGGGCGGGAAGGCGGGTCTCGCGCTCCTGCAGCATGAGGTCCACCGCCGCCAGCAGCACGCGATCCGGCACGGGGAAGGTCCCGGACATGAACCGCTCCAGCATCGTCTCGGGAATGCCCAGCCGCTCGGAGAATGCGGCGGTGCCGCCGGCGACCTGGCATGCGGCGCGCAGCAGCCGCGGCGGGGTGCTGCTCATGGCCGATCCCCGGCCGGCTTCTTCATGCAGGGCATCTGGAACCGCCTTCCTCGAGGTGTGGCTCTCCTTCACCAAACGTCGAACGCGGGATTCCGGATTGCCCGGAGGCTAGCGGTAGCCCAGGAGCTTCAGCGCGGCGTCGTTGTCCGCCCAGCCGCTCTTCACGCGGACGTGCGTCTCGAGGAAGACCTTCGAGCCGAAGAGCGCTTCCATCGCGTGCCGCGCCTCGGTCCCGATCCGCTTGAGGGTGGCGCCCTTCTCCCCGATCACGATCGCCTTGTGGCCGGGCCTGTCCACGTAGATGGTCGCCGCGATGCGCCGGAGGTTTCCCTCGATCTCGAAGGACTCGACGTCCACCGCGATCGCGTAGGGCAGCTCGTCGCCCAGGAGCCGGAAGATGCGCTCGCGCACGAGCTCGGCGGCGAGAAAGCGCTCCGGCCGGTCCGTGATCTCGTCCGGCTCGTAGACCGGGGGCGCTTCGGGCAGGAGCTTCCGCAGCTCCGCCACGAGCGCGCGAAGCTGCGTGCCCTTCGACGCGCTCACCGGCACCAGGGCCGCGAAATCGCGCCGCTTCGACGCGTCGATGAGCGTCGCGGCGACCTTCGCCCGGTCACGGTTCTTGTCGATCTTGTTCAGCGCGAGCACCACCGGCGCCTTCGGGGGAAGGAGCTCCAGCACGGGCGTGTCCCTCTCGTCCCAGCCGTGCGCGTCGATCACGAGGAGCACGGCGTCCACCTCGCGCGCCACCTGTCCCACGGTCCGGTTCATCGTGCGGTTCAGCGCGTTCGAATGCCGCGTCTGGAAGCCCGGCGTATCCACGAAGAGGATCTGCGAGCGCTCGTCCGTGTGGATCCCGAGCAGGCGGTGGCGCGTGGTCTGGGGCTTCCTCGAGGTGATCGCGACGTGCGCGCCCACCAGCTGGTTCAGGAGCGTCGACTTGCCCACGTTCGGGCGGCCGACGATCGCGACCGTGCCGGTGCGGAACGGCTCGGCGCTCATGCCTTCTTCCGGCGCGGCGCCGGCCGCTCGAGCTTCGCGAGGACGCCCGCGGCCGCCGCCTGCTCGGCCGCGCGCCGGCTGGCTCCGGTGCCGGTCGCGTTCAACGCGAGGTCGTCCACGCGGCATTCCACCGTGAAGAGCTGGTCGTGCGCCTCGCCGTCCGTGCGCATGACCGCGTAGCGCGGCAGCTGCAGCCGGCGCCCCTGGAGGTGCTCCTGCAGCTCGGTCTTCGGATCCTTGTCGACGGGCGTCTTCTCCGCGCGCTCGAGGCGCTCCGCGAGAACCACGCCGACCGTCTTCTTGAGCGCCTCGAACCCGGCGTCGAGGTAGACCGCGCCGAGGAGCGCCTCCAGCGCGTCCGCGAGGATCGAGGGACGCCGGAAGCCACCGCTTTTCAGCTCGCCCTCGCCCAGCCGCAGCCGCTCGCCAAGGCCAAGGCCCTGCGCGGTCTGCGAGAGGGAGGACTGGTTCACGAGTGCCGCGCGCAGGCGCGAGAGGTCCCCTTCCGGGAGCGCGGGGAAGCGCTCGTAGAGGAGTGTTGCGACCGCGCAGTTGAGGAGGCTGTCGCCCAGGAACTCGAGCCGCTCGTTGTGCGGCGTGCCGAAGCTGCGATGGGTGAGCGCCTGGCGGGCCAGTTCCGGCGTGGCGAAGCGATGGCCGAGGCGGCGCTCCAGCTCGGCGAGCCCCTCGATCGGCTCCCCGCCCCGTCCCGCCCTGCGGGTCACTGCTGGTTGGCCGTCGACGCGGAGAAGTCGATGCAGGCGCTCACGTTGGCCACGAGCGGGACTTTCACGGACCAGTCGGCCGCGACGACCGTCTGCCCGCCTTCCTTCGTGATCTCGAGGTCCTTGCCCTGCACGTTCTTCACGTCCTCGATGGCGTTGCGCGTGTCGTAGTGCCGCCGGATCTCCGTGACGGTGCCGTTCGTGTCGCCGTTCTGCACCATCGCCGCGAAGATCTTGCGCACGCTCCAGTACTCGATGTAGGCGGGAAGAAGCTTCGCCGCCGTGACGCCCACGAACCCCACGACGCCGAGCGTCACGATGAGCCCCATGAGCGACAAGCCACGCTGGTGCGACATGTGTCCCCCTCGATCGGCGCCTTCCGGCGGGCGCCTGGTTTTCGTTGGATCCCGGTTCACCGGATCGTGGTGCCGATGCGACGCAGGTCGCCGAAGTTCATCCACACCAGGAACGCCCGGCCCTTGATGTTCTCGTCCGGCACGAAGCCCCAGTACCGGCTGTCGCTGCTCTGGTCCCGGTTGTCTCCCATCATGAAATAGTGCCCCGGGGGGACCGTGCACGCGAAGCCCTCGTCATTGTATTCGCAATCCTCCCGATGGGGGAATTGCCGGACCTGCGCCAGGTCCACCGGCGGCTGCGCGGGGACCACCATGATCTGGTGCACGTGGGTGCCCAGCGTCTCGGTCCAGGTGGGGAGCCTCAGGTAGTTCAGCTCCGCGTCCGTGTAGAAGCCCTCCGGCTTCATCGCCACGGCCTGCCCGTTGATCGTGAGGCGCTTCGCGTGGTAGACGATCTTGTCGCCCGGGAGGCCCACCACCCGCTTGATGTAGTCGACCGTGGGATCGGTGGGATAGCGGAACACCACGACGTCGCCCCGGTGCACCGGATCCACGTCGATCACCTTGCGGTTCACCACCGGAAGGCGGATGCCGTAGGTGTACTTGTTCACGAGGATGAAGTCGCCCACGAGGAGCGTGGGCTTCATCGACCCGGACGGGATCTTGAAGGGCTCGACCCAGAACGAGCGGATGAGGAAGACCACGACGATCACGGGGAAGAAGGCGCGCGCCATGTCGACCACGACCGGCTCGGGCTCCCCGTCCGTGCGCCGGCGCCGCGAGACCTTGGCGTCCCAGAGCCAGATGAGCCCCGTGATCACCGCGGCGAGGAGGAGCACCGCCGCGAAGTCCGTGAACTTGAGGAGGAGGCCCATCACCGAGATGAAGAGCACCGGCCATGCGACCTCGAGGAGGCCCTTGCGCGTCTCCGATCGCCCGGCTCCCGTGCGCAGCGCCACGAAGTCCCAGCCGATCACGAGCGCGCTCGCCGCCGCGGCCACCATCGCGATCGTTTCCCAGTCGAGTCCGCCTTGCGGCATTTGCTTCTCCTTACGCGTTCTTGTTCGAGGAGTCGTTCACTTCGATTCCACCTGGAGGATCGCGAGGAATGCCTCCTGGGGAATTTCGACGCTCCCCACCTGCTTCATGCGCTTCTTCCCGGCCTTCTGCTTCTCGAGGAGCTTCCTCTTCCTCGTGATGTCCCCGCCGTAGCACTTGGCGAGCACGTTCTTCCGGAGCGCCTTGATGTTCTCGCGCGCGATGATGTTGGCGCCGATCGCGGCCTGCACGGCCACGTCGAACATCTGGCGCGGGATGAGGCCCCGCATCTTCGAGGCGAGCTCGCGGCCGCGGTAGTTCGCGGTCTGGCGGTGGACGATGAGCGAGAGCGCGTCCACC
>DATAMY010000087.1:0-6326 GCA_036266535.1 Usitatibacter sp.
GTCGTCGGTCACCGTGCAGCGGAAAGCGCTATGGGCGGCCGGGTGTTCCTTCCATTGGATCCAGTAGATGACGAGCTGGCCGACCTCGCCGGAGTCGATTCGATCGAGCGGCGTGATGAACGGGCCCTCGCGCGAATAGCGGCTGGCGAATCCTTCGCCCATCTTCGTGGCAGCGGTCGCGGCGAGCGGAGACACCAGCGCGGCCCAGAGCATGGCGGCGCACGCGATCGAACGGCCGCGCCCAGCCGCGGCGAAATGCCGAATCCCGATCAATCCCCCTCCCTGCCTCGTGCGTTCCCCTGGTCGACACTATAAAGGCAAGCTCTTCGTATTCCAACGCCACTCCTACCCGGCTGGGTAGGATTCGTCGGGGGTTCGCCACGGTAACCTCGCGGAAAAGGGAGCCCATGAAAATCGCCTCGGCATTCGCCGTCGCCGTGCTCGCCTGCGCGGGATGCGCGCAGCTGCCGGATGCGACGATCCACTACTACCTCGCCCGGACGACCGTGGGCTTCAAGGCCGTGCGCACGGTCGCATGCACGGCGGAGGGCAAGCTCGTGTCGGCCACGACCGTCACGCCGACGGTGGTGCATGCGGCCGACCGGTCGGAAACGCTCGCGCTTCCGCTCGCGCAGCTGAAGAGCCGCTTCGTCGACGGCGATCTCAAGGTCGACCTCTACGACGATGGGCGGCTCAAGGGCGTCAATGCCACGGCCACGGGCGAGGCCGAGCCGATCCTCAAGGCGGCGATGGCGATCGCCGAGACGGTGGCCGCCGTGCCGCTCGACGTCGCGCGCGATCGCAACGCCGCATGCGACGTGAAGGCGCCCAACCGCAAGCCGAGAACCCTCACCTACGAGGGCGAGATCGACGTCTCCGCCTCCGGGCCGCAGCCGCTGCAACCGGATCCCGACGCGAAGGAGCTCCTCGACACCGTGGGAGGCGTTTGCGCCTACGTGGAGAAAATCACCGAGCCGCCCACCGCTTTCGAGTACGCGCCCGCGCCCGGCGATGCGGTGATCCGCGTGCGGCCGCCCGGCGTCGCGCGCGTCGTGGTGCGCGCGGGCAATCTCCGGAGCTTCTGCAACGCGGATCCGCCGGTATGGAAAGGCGACATCGCGGCCGCACAACTCGGGCGGGGCCACGAATACGCGCTTCCGGTGCCGAAGCCGCCGCTCTTCGGGAAGCAGGTCTTCGCCGCCACGTTCCAGGAGTCCGGCGCGCTCTCGAGCGTGCAGTACTCGAGCACCGCGGGTACCGGCTCGACGCTGGACACGCTCGGGGCGGGCATCTCCGGCATCACGGGCGCCGCCGCGGCGAGAGCCACGCAGCTCAAGGCCGAGTCGGACCTGATCGAGCAGCAGGAGCGGCTGGTGCGCTGCCGCGCCGATCCGTCCACCTGCAAGTAGGGCTTCGCGCCGCGCGGGACCGGCTACCATAGCGGCCCACATCGCAAGGCTTGGAGCGGCAATGGGAGCGCCAATCGGTACGGACGATACGGCGGCGCGCTGGATCGCCGAGGAAGATGCGGTGCGCGCGCGCATCTCCGGCGCGGTCGGCATCGCGAAGCCCGAGGACGTGCAGGGCCTCTCCGGCGTCGAGATGCTCGCGGCGATGATCGCCGGCAAGCTTCCGCGCGCGCCGATGAGCCGCACGCTCGACTTCCTGCTGGTGCACGTCGAGCCGGGCGTCGCCATCTTCCAGGGCCGTCCCTCGCTCGAGCACTACAACCCGCTGGGGACCGTGCACGGCGGCTGGTTCGCCACCCTCCTCGACTCGGCCATGGGGTGCGCCGTGCAGTCGACGCTTCCCACGGGGAAGGCCTATACGACGATGGAGTTCAAGGTGAACCTCGTGCGCGCGCTCACGGCCGAGGTGCCCGTGGTGCGCGCCGAGGGCCGTATCGTGCATCCGGGACGGCAGGTCGCGATGGCGGAGGCGAAGCTCGTGGGACCGGACGGCAGGCTCTACGCCCACGGCACGACGACCTGCCTCGTGTTCGACCGGAAGTAATCAATCCCCGATCGCGGGCGCTCGCCGCTGCGGCGCGAGCTTCGTCCGCGCCGTGCCCGAAAGCACGATGGCGGCGATGCCCGCGACGACCAATGCGCCGCCCGCGAGCTTCCACGCCGGGAGCGGCTCGCCCAGCAGGAGCGCGGATGCGCCCATGCCGAAGACGGGAACGAGGAGCGCATAGGGCGCGACGACGGCCGCGTCGTAGCGCGCCATGAGGTAGCTCCACGCCGCCCAGCCGAAAAGCGTGTTGCCGACGACCTGCCAGGCGACGGCGCTCCATGCGCCGAGGCCCGCCGCGGCGATCGCGTTCCACGCCGCGGATCCTTCGAGCACGAGCGTGAGGGCGAGAAGCGGCGGCACCGCGAAGACGCTCGCCCAGGCGATGAAGGCGAGCATGCCGAACGGCGCCTCCTTCTCGGCCGAGGCCTTCTTGCCCGCGACGTTCGCGGCGGCCCACGCGAGGCCCGCACCCAGCACGATGAGGATCCCCGCCGGGGTCGCGGAGCCGTCCAGGTGCGAGGCGATGACGGCGAGGCCGCCGGCGGCGATCGCGACGCCGGCAAGCGCCACGCCGCCCACCCGCTCGCGGAAGATCCACACCGAAAGGGCGATCGTGAAGATGGCCTGGCTCTGGATCACGAGCGAGGCGAGGCCGGGGGAGATGTCCGCGCGCATCGCGTAGTAGAGGAGCCCGAACTGGCCCGCGCCGATCAACGCCCCGTAGAGCACGATCCACCGCCAGGGCGTCCGCGGCCGCGGGAGGAAGAACACGAACGGCAGGGCCGAGAAGAGGAAACGCAGGAGCGCGAAGAGGAATGGCGGGAGATCGCGAAGCCCCGCCTTGATCACGACGAAATTGGTCCCCCACACCGCCACCACGAGGAAGGCGAGCGCGATGTCGCGAAGGCTCATCGTCCGGCCGTGGTTTCCGCGGAGACGGAGTCGAGGATCTCGTCCGAAAGCGCGCGGTCGTCCACCGCGCGGGCGAGGACCATCGCGCCGACCCAGCTCGCGTAGGTCGCGATCGCCCGGCGCCGCCGCGCGGCGGGGCCGCGGCCGGGGACCATGTCCGCGATCTCGGCGAATGCATTTCCGAGCCACCCGGTGATCGACCGGCGCACGCCCGCGCCATGACGCGCCGCGTCCGGGCCCAGCGCCGCGATGATGCAACCCGCGCCGGGATTATCGCGGTGCTTCGCGGAAAGATAGCCCTTCGCGAGCGCCGCGAGCGGCTTTCCGCGCGCGCCCTCGAGGCGGCGGTTCCAGCGCGCGCGCGAATCCTCGAACGCCTTCTCGCAGGCGCGCGCCATGAGGTCCTCCTTCGACTCGAAATGGCCGTAGAAGCCGCCGTGGGTGAGGCCCGCCTCGCCCATGAGGTCCGCCACACCGATCCCCTCGAACCCGCGCTCGCGGAAGAGGCGGGCGGCGGTCTCGATGATCCGCTCCCGGTTCGCCGCGGCCTGCTCCCTCGTGACCCTCATGTCGCGCCTCCATCCATGTCTTGACATGATAAATGATGGTCATCCTATAATGCAATCCATCATCCGGGCCGGGCGGCCGTTCTCCAGGGGAGCACGCGTGGGAAAAGACGGGCAGCAGCGCACGGCCTGGGTCGTCACCCTCGCGGCGGCGGCGATCCTCATGGTGACCATGGGCGCGCGGCAATCGCTGGGCCTCTTCGTCTCGCCGCTCAACACCGCGACGGGGCTGGGCATCACCACCATCAGCTTCGCCTACGCGGTGGCGCAGCTCATGTGGGGCGTGGCGCAGCCGGTGGCGGGCGCGGTGGCGGATCGCTACGGTCCCGGCAAGGTGCTGGTCGTGGGACTCGTCATGATGGCGGCAGGCACGGCGCTCACGCCGTTCATGGGAAGCGGGCTGGGGCTCGTTTTCTCGCTCGGCATCCTCTCCGCGTGCGGCGCGGGCGCCGGGAGCTTCTCGGTGCTGATCGGCGCGGCGGCGCAGCACCTCACCCCGCAGGGCCGCGGCAAGGCCGCCGGCATCATCAACGCGGGCGGCTCGTTCGGGCAGTTCGTCTTCGCGCCGGTCGCGCAGGCGCTGATCCAGGCGATCGGGTGGATGGGCGCCATGTGGTCGCTCGCCGCGCTGACGCTCGCCTCGCTCCCGCTCGTGCGCCCGGTCGGCACGAAGGCCGTGCTCCCGGCAGGTACCGCCGCGCACGTGTCGTCGAAGCCCTGGGCCGCGGTGCGCGACGCGATGGGCGACCGGAGCTACCTGCTCCTGCACGCCGGCTTCTTCACCTGCGGCTTCCACATCGCCTTCCTCGTGACGCACCTTCCGGGCGAGGTGAACCTCTGCGGATTGCCCGCTTCCGTCGCGAGCATCTCGCTCGCCCTCATCGGCCTTTCGAACATCGCCGGGAGCCTCCTCGCCGGGGCAGGCACCGCGCGTTTCCGCAGCAAGCACATCCTCGCGCTCATGTACGGCTCGCGCGCCGTGCTGATCGGCCTCTACGTGATCGCGCCCAAGACGCAGTGGACCTTCTACGTCTTCGCGGTGGGCCTCGGCCTCACGTGGCTCGCGACCGTGCCGCCCACCGCGGCGATCGTGGGCAAGCTCTTCGGGGTGCGTTACCTCGCGACGCTCTTCGGGCTCACGCTCCTCTCCCACCAGGTGGGGGGCTTCTTCGGCGCGTACCTGGGCGGCGTCGCGATCGCGCGCACCGGGAGCTACGACTGGATGTGGTACGCGGACATGGCGCTCGCGGCGATGGCGGCCCTCGTGAACCTGCCGATCCGCGAGGCCCGCATCGAGCCCGCGGCCGTCCCGGCCTGAATGGCACGCTGATTCCATCGGCGCATCCCGCCTGTCGGGATGGTCCGAACTTCGTTCCGGCGGCGGCTTCCTACCTGCGTGCTCCATTCCCGCAGGAGGTTGCCATGACACGATTCCGACGCATTTCCGGCGCCGCGCTCGCCGCGGCCCTCGCCGCCGCGGCGGTGCCCGCGCTCGCCGCCGAGGTGGTCGAGCTCTCGACCCCGTCGAGCGCCCCGGGGTATTACGCGCCCGGCTACTACGCGCCCGCCGAGCCCATCTACTACACGGCTCCGGCGGCCCCCTACTCGTACGTCGTCCCGTCCACCGATACGTATTACGCAGCGCCCGTGACCGACCATTCCGTGGTGATAGGCGACACCTACTACGACGAGTCGCCGGTCATCGTCACCGCGCCGCGCGGGAGCGAAGACGTGCTCATCACCGACGATGTGGTCGACCGCATCGCGCTCGATCCGCGCGTCTCCGGGAACATCGGCGTGGATACGTTCCGCGGCGACGTGACCCTCACCGGCCGCACGGGGGGCACCGTCCAGAAGGACTTCGCCGAGCAGGATGCGAAGAGCGTGGACGGCGTGAACAACGTCGACAACTTGATCCGCCCCCGCGTGGGCGAGATGTGACGCGGGCGTTCCGCGGGGGCGGCGCTCAGCGCGTGAGCCACCCCCGCGCCCGCACGGTGATCACCGAGTACGGGAAGATCCAGCTCAGGGCGAAGAACGAGTAGTAGCCGTAGAGGATCCCGTAGAGGAAGTCCCAGGAGCGCTCGCTCCTCAGGTAGTAGAGCATGTAGAAGGTGGAGACCGCGCCGATCGCGACCAGCATCCGCACGAGCGACGCGGGATCGGTGATCGCCTGGGATAGCCAGAAGGCGATCGAAAGATACGCCACCGGGTAGCGCAGGTTCGTGACCGTGGTGTCGATGAGCGCGAGGAGCCCCTTCCCGGCGGGCCGGTTCCACACGAGGCGCGCGAAGCGCACCTCCTCCCGCACGTAGCTCCGGTTCCATCGGAGATACATTTTGCAGAGCTTCGAGTAGGTCTCCGGCACCACGGTGTGCACCACCGCGGTGCTCTGGTAGACCGCGTCGTAGCCGCGCTCGAACATGAGGTTCGTGAGCGCACGGTCCTCGCCATAGGTGCAGGGCACCCCGAGGAAGCGCTGGCTCTCCCACCGCTCGAGGACCTGCCGGAAGGCCTGCGTCCGGTAGGCGCTCAACGCCCCGGGGCAGCAATACACGGTGCCGAAAGTCGACTGGACGCTCCGCAGGAAATCGAACGAGAGGATGAAGCGCACGTGGAGCATCCGGGCGAGGATGCTCTGCCTGCGGTTGTAGACCGCGACCTTGCCCGCCACCGCGCCGATGCGCGGATCGCGGAACGGGGCGGCGATCGAGAGGAGGCTCCCGGGCTCGATCACGCTGTCCGAATCGATCGTCACGAGGATGTGCCCGCGCGCCGCCCGGCATCCCGCCGCGAGCGCGGCGCGCTTGCCGCGGTTCTGGGCCATCCGCA
>DATAMY010000088.1:0-11757 GCA_036266535.1 Usitatibacter sp.
CCTTCGGGGCCTCGACCTTCGCGGCGGGCGCGGGCGCGGGAACGGGAGCGGCGGGAATGGCCTTTACGGGCGGCGTGCGAGTCCGGCGCTCCGGCCGCTCGCGCGACGGCCGCGTGCGCAGGCCTTCGAGGCGCCGCTCGATCGTGAGGCCGGGGACGACCTCCGGCGCGGCGCCCTGCAGCACGACCTGCAGCGAGCCCCACATCGCGCGGCCCTCGCGGCTTCCTCCGCTGGGCGCGCCGAAGAGCGCGATGGCGAGCGCGTGGAGGAGCATCGAGAGGACCACGAACTCCCAGAGCGGCGGCCGCTCGCGCGCAGCGCGCCCGCGGAACGCGGGCGTGAACCGTCCCGCGCCTGCGGGGGGGCCCAGGGGCGGGCGATGGTCGGCATAGGGCAAGGGCGTCGGCGCGGAAGGGAAGTGTCCGCGCCATTCTGCACCGCGCGCCGCGGTGCGGCTATGGCGAGCGCGTGTCGCCCGGGCTTTCGGGAGCCCCCGCGGAGCGCGGGAGGGTGAAGCGGAAGACGCAGCCCTTGCCGGGCTCGCTCTCGACCGAGACCCGGCCGTCGTGCGCCTCCACGAAGGTCTTCACGATGGCCAAGCCCAGGCCCACGCCGTCGCGCTCGGGATCCGTCTCGAGCGCCTCGAACACGGTCGACAGGCGTTCCGGCGGGATGCCGTCGCCGTTGTCCGCGACCCAGCATTCGACCGGGCCGTCCGCGCTTTCCCCGCGCGCGCCGATGGTCACGACGCCGCCGGCCGTGTAGCCGATGGCGTTGGAAAGGAGGTTCTGGAAGATGCGCCGCACGAGGCCCGCGTCCGCGTCCACCGTGAGGTCGTCCGGCACCTGGTTCACGAGCGCGGTCCTCCTCTCGATCGCCATGGGCTGCACGTCGTGCATCACGCCCTCGACGAGCGGCCAGAGGTCGAAACGGCGCCGCTCGAGCTTCACGCCCAGCTCGGTGAGGAGATGCGTGTTCTCGTCGAGCACCCTGTCCACCAGCGTCTTCAGGTGCCCGGCGTTGCGCCGCAACGTGCGCATCATGCGGCTCGTGTCCGGGTCCGGGCCGCCGTCCGGCCAGCGGAGCTCGAGGACGTGGGTCGCGAGCGTGATCGCGTTCAACGGCGTGCGCAGGTCGTGCGCGACGAAGGCGAGGTATTCCTCGCGGCGGCGCTGGACCTCGGCCGCCTGGCGCTCCGCGAAATGCTTCACCGCGGCGCCGATGGCATGGTCGAGGACGTCGTTCACGAGCCGCAGCAGCGCGCCCTGGATCGCGACGCCGCGCCGCTCGGCGAGCGCCAGCACCGAGGTTCGCATGACGTTGTACTCGGCCACGACCTCCTCGATGTCGAAGCCGTCCTCGAAGCGCTGGCAGCCGTGCGCGGGCGGCGAGGCGACGTAGGGCTCGCCGTCGCTGCCCTCCTCGAGCTTGCGCAGCGCCGTGGCGAGCTCCATCACGAACCGCGGCATGTGGTCGTTCAGCGCCGGCATGTCGAGCTTGCGCGCGGCGGGAATCTCGAGCACCTTCGCGCGCCACTCCGCGAGCAGGGCGTCGCGCTCCTCGAGGAGCACGGCGGACAACTTTTGCAGGACCCTCATCGCGCTCCTCCGTTCGGCGTAGCGCCTTCAGCCTACATCGGGCGGCAGAGGATCGGCATTTCGGCGCATGAGCCGGTTGGGGGAGGGATCATGCCGGTGCCGCGTCCGTCCACGTCCGCATGTAGCTCTGGAGCCGCGCCGGGTCCGCCGCCCCGTCCGCGAGGGCCACGTAGCCGTCCGGCCGGAGGAGGTACATCGCATTCCGCGCGAGGCCCACGCGCTGCACGCGCGGCTCCCACGGAAAGACCTGCATGGAGATCCCGAGCGCGCGGCAGGCATCGAGGAGCGGGCGCGACGCGTCGCCGTAGACGTGGACCTGCCAGTCGAGCGCGGTGAGCGGCGCGAAGTTCTCGCCCGTCCACGGCAGGCGGTCGCCGCCCGCGACGCTCCCCGCCCATCCCGCGCTCAACGCGCTCCCGCGATAGTTGATCATCGTCTGCGAGACGGTGCGGAAGAGGTACCGGCGCGCCGCCTCGAACGACATGACCGCGGGCAGCAGGTGGGGGACCACGTGCAGGCGCACCGCGCGCGCGACCGGGCCGGGGCTCGAGACGAACGTGAAGCCGCGGTCGGTCGTGGCGACCAGCCGCCGCGCGAAGCCGATCCGCTCCGGCTCGTAGGTGTCCAGGAGGCGCGCGTCCGCGCGGCCGCGCACGACCATCGCGAGCTTCCACGCGAGGTTCACCGCGTCGCCGATGCCGGTGTTCATGCCTTGCCCGCCCACCGGGCTGTGGATGTGCGCGGCGTCGCCCAGCAGGAACGCGCGGCCCGCGCGGAAGTGCTCGGTCACGCGGTGATGCACGTGGTAGGTGGAGAACCAGTTCACCTTGGCGACGTCGATTTTCAGGCGCTCGAGGATGTCCCGGCTCACGTCCTCCCAAGCGAGGCGCCGCGCGGCCTCCTCCGACTGGGCGCTGATCGTGCCGATGAGGCGCGCGTTCCCCTCGCCAGGGAGCGGGAAGACCGCGAGCAGGTCCGCCTCGTCCAGCGCGACGTTGAGCTCCTGGTTCACGACCGGACCGCTCGCCTGCACGTCCGCCACGTAGAAGAGGTGCTGGTAGGTGCCGCCCGGAAAACGCAGGCCGAGCTTCTGGCGCACGGTCGAATGGGCGCCGTCGCACCCCGCGAGCCACGCGCACTCGCAGCGCTCCTCGCTCCCGTCGCGGCGTCGCAAGCGGGCGACGATGCGCCCGTCGCCCTGCTCGACGTCCACGAGCTCCGTTTCGCGCTCCACCTGCACGCCGAGCGTGGCGAGGCGCTCGACCAGGAGCCGCTCGTGGCGGTCCTGCGCGAGGATCAGGAGGTACGGGTACGGGCTCAGGTCCGCGCCGATGTCGCCCAGCTTCACGCGCGCGACGCGCTCGCCGGCGGCCCAGAGATTCGCCGCGGAGAATTCGAGCCCGTTCGCGATCGCCTCGTCCGCGAACCCCGCCTGCGCGTAGAGCTCGAGCGTGCGCGCGTGGACCACGAGCGCGCGCGACTCGTCCGAGGGGCGCGGCGTCTTGTCCACGATGCGAAACTTCACGCCGGATTTCGCCAGCCACAGCGCCATCGCGAGCCCGGTCGGCCCCGCGCCGGCGATCAGGATCTCGGTTCCCATGGGCCTTACGACCGGCGCCATGGGCCGCCGTTCGCCCGCTCGTTTACGGCATGCGAACCCACTGCTACCCTTCCCCCATGTCCCAGATCACCGTGATCCCCCTCGCGCCGGCGCTCGGCGCCGAGATCCGCGGGGTCGACCTGCATCGCGTCGACGCCGCCACCTTCGCGCGGATCCGCGAAGCATGGCACGAGCACCTCGTGCTGCGCTTCCGCGGCGAGCGCCTTTCCGATCCCGAGCTCCTCGCGTTCAGCCGGCTCTTCGGCGAGCTCGACCCGCCGGGTCCCAATCCGTACGGCGCGCCGTTCCTCGCGGACTTCCCGGAGATCAACGTGATCTCGAACGTGAAGGTCGGAGGAAAGCCCATCGGGAACCTGGGCGACGGGGAGGCGACGTGGCATTGCGACATGACCTACGTCGAGGCACCCCCGCGGGCGGCGCTCCTGCACGCCCTGGAGCTCCCGGCGGAGGGCGGGGACACGCACTGGTCCAACATGTATCTCGCGTACGATACGCTCCCGGCCGACTTGAAGGCCGCCATCTCCGGAAAGCGCGCCGTGCATGACGCCACGTACAACAGCGCGGGCATCATGCGCAAGGGCATGAAGCCCGTGACCGATCCGCGCGAGGCGCCCGGCGCGCGGCATCCGCTCGTGATCGTGCATCCCGACACGCAGCGTCCCGCGCTTTTCCTCGGCCGCCGCCGGAACAGCTGCATCGTGGGACTCGACGTGGACGAGAGCGAGCGGCTCCTCGACCGCCTCTGGGAGCACGCGACCCGGCCGGAGCTCACGTTCCGCCAGGTGTGGCAGCCGTACGACCTCGTGCTGTGGGACAACCGCTGCACGCTCCACCGGCGCGACGCCTTCGATCCCGCGAGCCGGCGCGTGATGCATCGCACGCAGATCAAGGGGCCGCCGGTGGAAGCACGATGAGGATCTACAAGGACGTCGTGTTCGAGGCCGCGCACCGGCTCCCGAAGGTGCCGCCGGGCCATCGCTGCCACAACCTGCACGGGCACACCTTCAAGTGCCGCATCGAGTGCGAGGGGCCGCTCGATCCCGAGCTGGGCTGGGTGGTCGACTTCGCGGACGTGGACCGGGCGGTCGAGCCTCTCATGAAGCAGCTCGATCACCGCTACCTCAACGACGTGCGCGGGCTCGAGAACCCGACGAGCGAGGTGATCGCCGCGTGGATCCTCGAGCGCCTGCGCGCGACGGGGCTTCCCGTGCGCGCCGTGACGATCTCGGAGAACGACGCGAGCGGCGCGATCGCGGAGTAGGGCGGCCCGGCCGCGTGGATTACGCGATTTCCACGCCGGCTTGAGTATCATGGACGCCTGAGGAGAAGAAAAAACACATGAACCTGGCGCAGGTCCTCGGAATCGACTTCCCGGTCATCCAGGCGCCCATGGCGGGCGTGCAGCTGGGCGCCCTCGCGGCGGCCGTCTCCGGCGCGGGCGCGCTGGGCTCGCTCCCTTGCGCGATGCTCACCCCGGACGCGATGGCGAAGGAGCTCGAGCTCATCCGCTCGCGCACCGACCGTCCGTACAACGTGAACTTCTTCTGCCATGCGCCGCCCACGCCGGACGCGGCGCGCGAAGCCGCGTGGCGCCGCGCGCTCGCGCCCTATCACGCCGAATTCGGCATCGATGCGCAGGCGATCCCCGCGGGGCCGGGCCGATCGCCCTTCAGCGCGGAGGCGGCGGACGCGCTCGAGCGTTTCCGTCCCGCCGTCGTGAGCTTCCATTTCGGATTGCCTTCGCGCGAGCTCCTCGCGCGCGTGAAGGGCTGGGGCTCGACGGTCTTCGGATGCGCGACGACGGTGGCGGAGGCCCTCTGGCTCGAAGCGAACGGTGCGGACGCGGTGATCGCGCAGGGCGTGGAGGCGGGAGGGCACCGCGGCAACTTCCTCACGGACGACCTCACCACGCAGGTGGGCACGCTCGCGCTCGTGCCGCAGGTCGCTTCCGCGGTGAAGGTTCCGGTGATCGCGGCGGGGGGCATCGCGGACGCGCAGGGTGTGGCCGCCGCCATGGCGCTCGGCGCCTCCGCCGTGCAGGTGGGCACCGCGTATCTTCTCTGCACGGAGGCGACCACCACCGCCGTGCATCGCGCTGCCTTGAAGTCCGACGCCGCGCGGCACACCGCGCTCACGAATCTCTTCACCGGGCGTCCCGCGCGCGGCATCGTGAACCGGCTCATGCGCGAGCTGGGCCCCATCGGATCCGCCCCGCCCGCGTTTCCGCTCGCGACCGCGGCCATCGCGCCGCTGCGCGCGCGCGCCGAGGCGCGCGGCTCCGGCGATTTCTCGCCGCTCTGGAGCGGGCAGAACGCCTCGGGCTGCCGCGAGGTTCCCGCGGCCGAGCTCACGCGGGAGCTGGCCGCGCGCCTCTAGCCGATGGGAATCCGCCTCGCCTCCACGCTCGTCTTGCTGGCCGCGGCGTTCGCCGCGCGGGGGGCGGACACGCTCTACGCGACGAGCCTCCGCGGAGAGGCGGCCGGCGGCGCGTTCATCGCGGGCAACCTCTACACGGTCGAGCCCGCGACCGCCGCGGCGAAGCTGATCGGCCCCATCAGGCTGGGCGAAACGGAGGTGGGCATCACGGCGGTCGCGTCCCATCCCCGCACCGGCGTCTTCTACGGCATCACGGCGGGCCTCTCGCCGGCCGTGCCGCGCTCGCTCGTCACGGTCGACCTCGATTCGGCGCGCGCCTCGCTCGTGGCGCCCATCTCGATGCGCGGATCGGACCTGGCGTTCGGCCCGGACGGCACGCTCTACATGTGGGTGCCCGACGCGAAGCGGCTGGTGAAGCTCAACCCGGACAACGGGGCGATCGAGCCCCTCGGTCCCTCCGGCATCGAGGCCGGGGCGAGCGGCGGCCTCGCGATCGACCGCGGAGGCGGAAAGGCGTACGTCGCGGCGACCGGCGCCAACGGGACGCTCGATTCCATCGACCTCGAGACGGGGAAGGGAACCCCGGGGCCGAAGCTCACCGGCGCGCCCTTCGCGGTGTCGATCGACAACATGACGCTTTCGCCCTCGGGGGTGCTCTACGCCGTGAACTCCAACGGCGGCGCGCCCTCGAACGCCGCGCTGGTCACGATCGATGTCGCGACCGGCGCGGTCTCGCAGGTGGGCGCGCTGCCCCGCGACACGCGCGGCCTCATCTTCGCGCCGGAGCGTGCGCGGCCCTCGACGTGGGAGGAGGCGCGGAAGTGGATCCTCGTGGCGCTGGCGGTCGTGGCATTGGTGCTGATGGGGGTCGCGTGGAAGGTCCGCTAGAAGCCATGCCGCGGGAAGGCGAGCTCGATCCGGCGCTCTTCCCCGCGATCGTGGACCAGGCACCGGTCTCGATCATCTTCGCGGATCGCGAGGGCGTGATCCGCGCCTGGAATCGCGCCGCGGAGGCGCTCTTCGGGTTCGCCGCGGCCGAAGTGCTGGGCCGGGGCCTCGACGTGATCATTCCCGCGCGGCTGCGCGAAGCGCACTGGCAGGGCTATCACCGCTCCCTCGCGAGCGGCGAAACCAAGTACGCCGGGCGCGTGATGACCACGCGCGCGGTGCACAAGGACGGAAGGAAGCTCTATGTCGACTTCAGCTTCGGGATGCTGAAGGACGCGGCCGGCGCCGTGGTGGGCGCGATGGCGGTAGGACGGGACGCGACGGAACGCTACCTGGCGGAGCGCGCCGGCCGCTGAGCGCGGCCGGCGTCCTGGAGTCTACCAGCGGCGGTAGTGCGCTCGCGCGAAGTGGCGATGCCCGAAGCCGAACGAGCCGATGACGATGCTCGGGCCGTAGTACACCGGCGGCGCGTAGTACACCGGGGCCGGCTGGTAGTACGCGACCGGCGGGGGCCCGTAGTACGCGGGTTGCGGGGCGTACTGCGCGGGCTGCGGGGCGTACTGCGCGGGCGGCGCGTCGTAGTACGCGGCCGGCGGCGGCGCGGAATAGCGCGGGCGCTCGTAGTAGCGCGGAGGAGCCTCGTAGTACCCGCCGCGCGGTCCGTAGTAGCACGGGCCGCTCGACGAGATGGCCGAGCCCAGGATGGCGCCGACCGCCGCGCCGGGCGCGTTGCCGATCGCGGCGCCGATGCCCCCGCCGATGATGGCGCCGGGGATGGGGTCGCACTGGGCCGAAGCCTGGGTGGAGAGGGCCGCGGCGCCGATGGCGAGCGCTGCCGCGGTGATCTTGAGGGTTCGAGTCAGCATGGGGGTTCTCCCTGCGGATGGGTGCCCGACATTGTTACGCGTTTCGGAACAAAAAGGGAAACCGTTACATTTGGTTTCGGATGGGCCCCGGGGGTCAGGGGGCCCGGCGGAGGTCCAGCCCCAGGGCGAGGACGACGATCACCAGGGCGAAGCAGCCCGCGGGGGCGAACGCCGTCCACGGAACCCCCGAGACGTCCCAGGCGAAGCCGCCCAGGACGGGGGTCACGACGGCGCAGAGATAGCCGATCGCGAAGACCGCCGCCGAGACGCTGTGCACGTGGTCCGAATCGACGAGCATCGGCGGAAGCGCCAGCGTGAGGATGAGGATGAACGCGGTGCAGAAGCCGATCACGCCCGCCCAGGCGACGATCCAGGGGCCCGTGCTCGCGACGACGCCCACCGTCGCCACCCCGGCGAGCGCGCCGCACGCGACGAGCGGCCATCGGCGCAGCATCAGGCGGCCCGGGAAGGCGAGGAGGATGAAGGACGCCGGGATCTGTACCCAGTTGAGCGCGGAGAGCGCGGCGCCGATGAGGTCCTGGCGTCCGGCCTGGCGCAGGTAATCCGGGAGGAAGGCGTTCACCGCGAAGTAGAAGCTCGAGCAGCCGCCCGCGATGAACCCCAGCCGCCACGTGAGCGGCGCCCGCCAATCCGGCCACCACAGGCCCGACCGCGCCGGCCGGGCCTGCGCCCGCCGCTCCTGCGCCCGCGCGTGCGCCGCGGCGACCATCGCGATCGCGAAGACCGGCAGGGACCACGCGACGAGGCTCGCGCGCCAGTCGTATCCCACCAGCGGGAGGACCAGGGGAATCGTGAGGGACGCGCTGATCGCTTCGCCCACGAGGAGGCCGTTCGAGTAGACGGCGGTGGCGAGGCCCACCTTCTGCGGGATCCACTCGCGGACGATCGACGGGAACGCGGGCTGCATCACCGCGATGCCCACGCCCATCGCGAAGGTCGTCGCGAAGAGCGTCGCCGCGTCGAACGAGGCGCCCCTCAGCGCGGAGGCGGCGCCCGCGACGAGGATCCCGCCCACCAGCACGCGCGCCGCGCCGAAGCGCGCGATGAGGAACGCGCCGGGCACCGCCGCGAAGGAAAGGAGGAGCACGGGGAGGCTCGTGAGCGCGCCGATCTCGGCCTGCGTGAGGTCGAGGCTCCTGTGCAGCATCGGGATCACGGGCGGGATCGCGAGGACGGTCAACCGGAGGCAGAGCCCGCAGATCCACAGCACCGCGAGCGTCTTCACGTCGGACTTTCGCATCGGCCGCATTCTAACGGGATCGGGATAGAATGCGCGCCATGTTCCGGACCCGATACCTCGACTACGCCGAGCTCTCGAAGCAGGTCGGCGAATGGGCGGCGCGCCATCCCGACGTGGTGCGCCTTTCCTCCCTCGGCAAGACCGCGGAGGGACGCGACATCCCGCTCCTCGTGATCGGGCGAAACCCGGACGACATCCGGCCCGCGGTCTGGATCGACGGGAACATGCACGCCTCCGAGCTCTGCGGCTCGAGCGCGGCGCTCGGGATCGCGGAGGACGTGATCGGCCTCCACGCGGGCGAACAGCGGCACGGCGCGGCGACGCTTCCCGCCCACATGGCGCAGGCGCTGCGCGAGACCCTCTTCTACGTGGTCCCGCGCATCTCCCCGGACGGCGCGGAAGCGGTGATGAAGACCGGGAGATACGTGCGCTCGAGCCCCGCGGATGCGCGGCGCCACAAGGGCCATGCGTACTGGGAAGCGCACGACTTCGACGGCGACGGACGCATGGGCTACATGCGCCAGGCGTGCGACGACGGGGAGCTCGTGGAGCTGCCGGAAGCGCCCGGCGTGATGGTTCCCCGCATGCCGGAGGATCCGCCGCCGTACTACAAGCTCTATCCGGAAGGCCGGATCGTGAACTACGACGGGCGGCGCATCCCGGATCCGTACTTCCTCTCGGACAACCAGTACGACTTCAACCGGAACTTCCCGTACCAATGGGCGCCGGAGCCGGAGCAGGCGGGCGCGGGAGACTACCCGGGGAGCGCACCGGAGACGCGCGCGATCGTGGACTTCGCGGTCGCGCACCCGGAGATCTTCGCGTGGATCAACTTCCACACCTTCGGCGGCGTCTTCATCCGTCCGCTGGGCGACAAGCCGGACCACAAGATGGACCAGGCCGACCTCGCCGTCTTCCGCCAGGTCGAGGCGTGGGCGAAGGAGCACACCGGTTATCCCACCGTGAGCGGATACCACGAGTTCCTCTACGAGCCCGAGACGCCGCTCCGGGGCGACATCGTCGAGTTCGCCTACCAGCAGCGCGGCGCGATCGCGTACGCGGTGGAGCTCTGGGACATCTTCCGGAGAATCGGCGTCGACCCGAAGAAGCCCTTCGTCGACCACTACACGAAGCTCGACCGCAAGGACTTCGCCGCGCTCGCGAAGTGGGACCGCGAGGTGAACCAGTCGCGCGTCTTCCGCAAATGGCGGCGCGTGAAGCATCCGCAGCTGGGCGAGGTCGAGGTGGGCGGCCTGGACATCCTCGTGGGCATCTCGAACCCGCCGTTCGAGAAGCTGGGCGAGGTGTGCGAGAAGCAGAGCGCGGCGTTCCTGCGCCTCGCGGCCCTCGCGCCCCGCGTCGCGGTGGAGATCGTGAAGCGCGACGTGCTGGGGCCGCACCTCACGCGGATCGAGCTGCGCATCGTGAACCGCGGCTACCTCGGCACGTACGGCGTGAATTCCGCGAAGAAGCTCCCGCACGTCGAGCCCCTGCGTCTCACGGTGGAATGCCACGGCGACGCGCAGCTGGGCGCCCCGGTCGCGACACCCATCGAGCTGGGGCACCTCGACGGCTGGGGGCAGGGGCTCTACGCGGGGACCAGCATCTTCTCGCCCTGGACGCGCGGGAACGTGCACGAGAAGTTCGTGACGCTCGTGGCCGAAGGGAAGGGCCGCCTCGACGTGCGCGTGGGAAGCTGCCGCGTGGGCTACCGGAAGCTCTCCATCGAGGTCGGGAGCCCCTAGGAAGCGCGGGTGCGGTTCAGCCCTTGCCGTGCATCATCCGCTTGATGAGCGGCGTGATCGCGAGGAGGACCACGCCCGCCCCGATCGAGCTTCCCACGAGGAACCAGTAGAGCGGGAACGACGAGCCCTTGAGGAGCTCCTCGAGGATGCCCGCGAGGTAGTTCGCCGCCGCGTTCGCGAGGTACCAGATGCCCATCATGAGCGCCGCCACGCGCGCGGGCGCGAGCTTCGTCACCATCGAGAGGCCCACGGGCGAGAGGCAGAGCTCGCCGACGGTGTGGAGGAGGTAGACGAAGAAGAGCCATTCCGGACCGACCTTGCCCACCACGTCCGCCCGGCTCTGCGCCACCGCGAGCACGATGAACCCGAGCCCCAGGATGATCATCCCGATCGCCATCTTCGCGGGCGTGGGAAGGCGGAAGCGCGAGCGGTCGATCGCGAACCACATCGCGGCGATTCCCGGCCCCATCAGCACGATGCCCAGCGGGTTGATCGCCTGGAAGTACGACGCCGGGATCTCCCATCCGAGGAAATGCCGGTCGGTCTGCTGGTCGGCGAAGAGGTTCATCGTGCCGCCGGCCTGCTCGAAGCCCATCCAGAAGAAGATCACGAAGAAGCCCATCACGAGGATCGCGAGGATCCGGTGCCACTCCTCGCGCGTGAGCGGCTGCGACGCGGCCGCCTTGCGGCCGGCGAGATGGCTCCCGCCGAACCACAGCGCCGCGATCACGAGCGCGGCCACCGTGAGCTTGCCCACGCCGCCCAGCGCGTCCCAGCCGGGACCGACCACCGCCCAGGCGCCCCTCACGAGGTACACCAGCGGGATCATCGCCGCGCTGATCACGATCACCTGCAGCCAGTCCGCGCGGTCGAGCCGCGCCTTGCCCGCCGGCAGGCCGTTCGCGCCGAGCCGGTCGTGGCCGATCACGAACTGCGCGAGCCCCAGGCACATGCCCACGCCCGCGGAGGCGAACCCGTAGTGCCAGCCGATCTTCTCGCCCAGCGTGCCCGCGACGAGCGGCGAGAAGAAGGCGCCGAGGTTCACGCCCATGTAGTAGATCGTGAAGCCGGGATCGCGGCGCGCGTCGTTCTCGCGGTAGTACGTTCCGAGGAGCGTCGAGAGGTTCGGCTTGAAGAATCCGTTGCCCGCGATGAGGAGGCCGAGTGCGAGGTGCAGGAGCGGCGGGAACGCCATCGCGAAGTGGCCGAGCGCCATCGTGATGCCGCCGATGAGGATGGCCTTGCGCGTGCCGAGGTAGCGGTCGGCGAGGTAGCCGCCGATGAGCGGGGAGAGGTAGACCAGCGCGGTGTAGACCGCGTAGAGCTCGAGCGCGTCCGCGCG
>DATAMY010000089.1:0-37619 GCA_036266535.1 Usitatibacter sp.
GCAGGACCACGTCGTCCCGTTCTATACCTCGGTGGACCTGCGGAACAGCGGCTTCAAGCTGGCGCCCGTCGACACCAACCTCTTCCCGGGCGGCTTCAACAACCTCAATCCGGATTTCCTCCCGCTCTGCGTGCATGCGGCGATGTCCGGCCTGCAGCGGATCTGCCCGGACGCGCGCGGCTTCCTCCTCGTGCCCGAGAACCACACGCGGAACCTCCACTACCTGCAGAACGTCGCCGTGCTCCGCCGCATCATCGAGGGCGCGGGATACACGGTGCGCATCGGAAGCCTCATCCCGGACCTCGAGGAGCCGATGGAGGTCGAGGCCGCGGGCGGCGAGAAGCTCCTCCTCGAGCCCGTCCGCCGCTCCGGGAACCGCGTCGGCGTGGACGGCTTCGATCCGTGCGCGATCCTCCTCAACAACGACCTCTCGGCCGGCATCCCCGCGATCCTCGAGGGAATCGAGCAGCCCGTCGTGCCGCCGCTCCAGTCGGGGTGGTCCACACGCCGCAAGTCCCACCACTTCCACGTCTACGACCGCATCGCCGAGGAGTTCGCGAAGCTGGTGGGGATCGATCCGTGGGTCGTGAACCCGGTCTTCAGCCAGTGCGGCAAGGTGAACTTCACCGAGAAGGAAGGCGAGGACTGCCTCGCGGCGAACGTGGACTACGTGCTGGGCGAGGTGCGCGAGAAGTACGCGAAGTACGGGATCACCGAGCCGCCCTTCGCGATCGTGAAGGCGGACGCGGGCACCTACGGCATGGGGATCATGACCGTGAAGAGCGCGGACGACGTCCGGAACCTGAACCGCAAGACCCGCAACAAGATGGCGGTGATCAAGGAAGGCCAGCCGGTGCACGAGGTGATCATCCAGGAAGGGGTCTACACCTTCGAGAGCGTCGACGGCGCGGTGGCCGAGCCCGTGGTCTACATGGTCGACACCTTCGTCGTGGGCGGCTTCTACCGCGTCCATACCGGGCGCGGCATCGACGAGAACCTCAACTCGCCGGGCGCGAGCTACGCCCCGCTCGCCTTCCAGACCAACTGCCACACGCCGGATTGCGCCGGGAAGCCGGGCGACCCGCCGAACCGCTTCTATACCTACGGCGTCATCTCGCGCCTGGCCGCCCTCGCCGCGGCCGTGGAGGTGGAGGAGCTCGTCGCCGCCGCGGCCCAGCCCGCCGCGAGGGCCGCGAACGCATGAGGCTCGCGTTCGTCGTCGATCCGCTGGAGGGCCTCAAGCCCTACAAGGACTCGTCGATCGCGATGATGCGCGAGGCCGCGCGGCGCGGCCACGAGGTGCACGCGCTCGAGGCCGCGACCATGTACCTCGAGGCAGGCTCCGTGAAGGCGCCGGTGAAGCGCCTCGCCGTCTTCGACGAGGACGCGGCGTGGCACCGGGTGGAGGACGAGCACGACGTGGCACTCGCGCGCTTCGATCGCGTGCTCATGCGGAAAGACCCGCCCTTCGACGCGGAGTACTACTACGCGACGCTCCTCCTCGAGCGCGCCGAGGCCGAGGGCGCGCGCGTCGTGAACGCCCCGCAGGCGCTGCGCGACTGGAACGAGAAGCTCGCGATCCTGCGCTTCCCGAAGCTCGCACCCGCCACGCTCGTCGCGTGCGACATGGGCCGGGTGCAGGCCTTCATCGAGTCCCAGGGCGACGTGATCGTGAAGAAGCTGGACGGCATGGGCGGCGCCGCGATCTTCCGCGTGACGGCGAACGACCCGAACCGGAACGTGATCGTCGAGACCATCACCGATTTCGGCCGGCGCACGATCATGGCGCAGCGCTACGTCCCGCAGATCGCGGAGGGCGACAAGCGCGTGCTCGTGATCGGGGGGAAGCCCTTCCCGCATTGCCTCGCGCGCATCCCCAAGTCCGGCGAGACGCGCGGGAACCTCGCGGCGGGCGGGACCGGCGTCGCGCGGCCGCTCACGGCGAGCGATCGCGCGATCGCGGAAGCGGTGGGACCCGAGCTCATGAAGGCGGGGATCCTCTTCGCGGGCCTCGACGTGATCGGCGATCGCCTCACGGAGGTGAACGTGACGAGCCCCACGTGCATCGTCGAGATCGCGCAGCAGACGGGCGAGAACGCCGCGCGGGATTTCCTGGACGTGCTGGAGCGCCCGGTCAGCCCACGGTGATGCGGTCGAAGTCCGCGCCGTGCTCGAGGGCCTCGCGCACGGTCGACTCGCTCGGCCCCTCGCGCCAGGTCTCGACGCCCCGCCCGCGCAGCGCCATGGCGGCGGGCACGATGAGCGAGTCCGGGATCTGCAGCCGCTCGAGCGGCGGGAGCCGGAAGCCCTGCATCCACTGCGCGTTCGTGCGGTTCCGGGCCCCCGCGCGCACGGCGATCGGCTCCGGCTTTCCGGGGAAGAGCGCGATGGTCGCGATGATCCGGTTGTCGGTCTCGTGGGAGAGCGCGCGGATGACGCCCAGGTAGAAGCCGCCGGAATCGCCCAGCCGCACGCCGGCGAGGCGCCCGATGGCCACGCCCTTCGAGGCGGTGCTCGGGCGCTGCACGCGCCAGGTGCCGGGCATCTCCTCCACCACGGTCCAGGGCTCGACCGCGAAGTTGTGCTCCGCGACCATCTTGCTCTGGGTGCGCTCCGTCACGCGCCCGAACACCTCCATGTCCTGCTTTTCCTCGCGCGTCATCTCGCGGCTTCGGTCCGGCTGCTCGAAGATCTTGCCGCCGGAGAGGAAGAAGTGGATCTCCGGCAGCGTGAAGACCAGACCGGCGGTCTTCACCTCCGACGACTTCGCGGGCGGCCGGGGCGAGGCGCCCTCGCACCAGAGCTTGTGCAGGCGCTTCAGTTGCGCGGGGAGGTCGAGCCCCGCCGCCTGCGGCGGGAGGCCCAGGCTCGCGGGATCCTCCTCCGATTGCAGCGCGTGGATGCGCTTCCGCAGGCTCTTGGAGAGCGAGTCGACGTCGAAGACGCGATGCGCATCGCCCAGCTCGGCGCGGCGGGCGGGCCGCGCGCCGATGCTCGAGCTTAGGTCGACCACGAGCGGCAGGAGGTCAGCCTCCGGCGCCTCCGTCGCGCGCACGATGCGCAGCTTCCGCAGCCACTGCTTGAGGAGCGCCTCGGCGAAATCGATCTGGGCGGCGGTCATCTCCGAGAGGTAGGCCGCCTGCACCAGCACGACCTGCGCGTACGCCTCCGCGACGCTGGAGGCGCCCTCCTCGTCGCCCTCGAGCGAATCCTTGACGCGTTCCGCGGCGTGGCCGGCGGCTTCCGCGCCCGCGTACTGCTCGTGCAGGCGCTGCCAGGTCGCCGGATCGAAGCGGCGATACACGATCGCGTGGAAGAGCATGTAGGCGCCGATCTGGCGCACGATCCGCTGGTCGATGAGCGCGCGATGCGCCGCGAGCTCCCCGTCGCTCGCCGCGTCCGCGAGGCAGCGCCGGTATCCGCGCTCCATCTCGTCCAGCAGCATCGCGCCCGTCGACCATGCCTTGCTGTCGGTGGGGGAAAGCGGAAGCGACTTGCCGAAATAGCGCGAGCGCTGCTCGCCCTGCAGGAAGGCGATCTTGTCCCGCAGGAGCTCCATGCACTTGAGGCGCTCGAGCCCCGGGAATGCCTCCGCGGCGTTCAGCGCGCGCACGATCTCGAGGACCATCGATTGGGCCTGCGGGATGTTGGTGAGCGGGAGCGCGTTCAGCCACTCCTTGCAGCCGCGGGCGTCCGCGAAGCCGAGGGCGGCCTCGCCGTCCGGGGCGGCCGGGGTCGTCACGGGAAGAGGCGCTCGAGGCGCTCGCGAACCGCCGCGGGCAGGCGCGCGGCCGCGGCCTCGCGCTCGGCGGGCACGGAGGGCGCGCGGCGCGGCTCGCACCACACCGGCGAGGGAAAATGCGGATCGTCCGCGTAGCGCGCGACCACGTGCCAATGCACGTGCGGCACCGCGTTGCCCAGGCTCGCCAGGTTCACCTTGTCCGGCCGCATCGTCTCGCGCACCGCTTCCTCCACGGCGAACACCACCGCCATCAGGCTCGAGCGCTCCGCGGGAGCGAGGTCCGTCATCTCGCGGGCGTGCCTCGCGAGGATCACCCGGCAGAAGGCGGGATAGCCCCGCTCCTCGGCCCTCACCACGCGGCAGAGGCCATTCTGCCAGAGGAGCGCCCCGCCGGAACGCTCGCAGAATTCGCAGCCCGCCGTCAAAACACCTGCCTCGTGATGGGCTTCGATTGCGTGACGCCGTCGATCGTGTAGGTCATCACCGCGTGGTTCAGGTCGGTGAAGGTGAAGGTTATGGTTCCGGCAACCTGGGCGTTCACCGCGGCGGCGTTATAGGGGACGCCGATCCAGGGCGAGCTCGTCACGCGGTAGGCCGTGCCGGTATAGGTGTTCTCGGAGGTCCAGGTGCCCGAGGGAACGTCGAACCAGACCGTATTGCCGTTGGTGTCGTACGTGTACCAGACCGAGAAGAGATTGCGATATTGCTGGCTGATGGCCACGCCCCAGCCGTTCTGGGAATCCCCGCCCCACCAGAGATCGCCGTAGGTTCCGACCGGCGTGGGATCCTGCGGCCCGAAGAGCTGCCGCGTGATGGACTTCGTCCCGGAAATTCCGTGGATCGTGTAGGAGAAGGTCGCCGTGCTGGCGCTGGTGAAGTTGATCGACGCGGTACCGGCCACGGGCGTGGCTCCGCCGGAGAACCGGCTCACGTCGTACGCACCGAACCACGAGCCGGTGGGGATGTAGACCGGGCCGGAGAAGGTCGTGAAGTCGGAATTCCAGGAACCGCCCGGCATCACCACCCACAAGGGCTGTCCGTTCGCGTCATAGATGAAGAAGGCCGCGAAGATCACCGCGCCGTGCTGGGTGATGTTCATCCCCCAGCCGTTCTCCTGTTGCCCCGCCCACCAGAGGTCCTGGTAGTCCGCCGGGGCGGGGCCGCCCACGTTCACCTTGAACATGCCGCGCCCGTAGGTGGCCGCGCCGAGCGTGTTGTCGTCGATCCAGAAGAGCTCGCGCACGCGGATGTTCGCCGGACCCTCGTTCGTCGTGGACCACGTGGCGCCGCCGTTCTCGCTCGTGAAGACGCCCACCGACGTCGCCGCGTAGAGCCACGCGGGATTGTGCGGATGGATCTTCACGTCGAAGACGGGCGCGGGGGGGAGGTTCCCGGTGATCGAGCTCCACGTGGCGCCACCGTCCGTCGTCTGCCAGACGTCGTTCGGCGAGAACCCGGTCACCGCCACGATCACGCGGTTCGGGTTCGAGGGGTCGACCGTGATCCGCTGCACCTGGCGCGCCGGAATCGAGAAACCGCCCACGCGCGTCCAATCCGGGACTGCCGCGAACGCGTTCGAGGTGCGGAACACTTCGCCCTTGTTGTGGCCTACCCAGACCACGTTGCTGTTGCCCGGCTGCACCGCGATCGCGCTCACGAAGTCGTCGCCCCCCACCGGCGCCTTGATCGCGTGCCACGCGGGCGTGCCCTTCACGGCGTCCGTCACCCAGAGCGAGTTGGCGCCGGCGAGCATGCGGTTGGAATTGTTGGGATCGAGGATGAAGGGCGAGATGAAGTTCGCCTTCTGCGTGGACCCCGCGCCGCAATAGGTGTTGCCGCCGTCGTCCGGCGGGAGGCCTTCCGTGATCCCCGCGCAGAAGTACGCCGAGTTCGCGCCGCCGTCGAATGAACGGTGGAGCGCGAGGAAAACGTATTCCCCGTACACGATGGCGTCCGATGCAGGGTCGATCGCGACGAACCCGCCGTCGCCGCCGCGATATTCGCGCCAGACGCCGGAGCTCAGCACGAGGCTCCCGTTGTCCTGCGTCCCGCCGTAGACGCGCCCGCCCGCCGCGGTCCGGCCCGCGCCGCTGTAGAACTGCGTCACGGCGAGCCCATTGTTCATGTCGGCCCACCCATTGCCGATCCGGCCCGCGGTGATCGCGTACACGTTCGCGGCACGGTAGACGCCGCCGTCGTTCCCGTTGAAGAGGGCGGAGCTGCCCGCGCCGAAGTTGGGCGGGGACACGAGCGCATGGTGGTCCGCGTGGGGCGATACCGGCGCCTGGGTCCAGTCGCTCACCTTGTTGAACGTGGCGCCCCCGTCGCGCGACTCGTAGATGTCGAGCCCGGCCACGAGGAGGTGGGAGGCGTCCGTGGGGTCGACCCAGATCGCGTTGTCGTAGTCGCCCTGCACGCCCAGGTGGCCGGGATTGCTCAGGAGCTGCCACGTCCCGCCCGAATCCGTCGAGCGCCAGACCTCGCCCTTGTTATTGTCCACGGAGGCATAGACCAGCCCGGGCTGCGCGCGCGCGAACGCGATCTCGGCGCGCGCGGTGTTCTGCCGGCCGGTCGGGCTCGGCACCAGGGGCGCCGTGCGTGTCCAGCTCGCCCCCGCGTCGCCCGAGTACGCGATGGTGCCGTCGTCCAGGCCCGCGACCGCGTTCGCGGGGTTGGACGGATCGAACGCGATGTCCAGCGCCTTCGCGGTCGAGGCGCGCACCCACGAGGCGCCGCCGTCGGCCGACCGGTAGATGCCGCCGCTCACGAAGCTCGTGTTCGTGACGGCGGCGAGGACCACGCCGGTCTGCGGGTGAACGGCGACGCGGTTCACGAAGCGCCAGTCCGCGTTCGCGTCCGGGTTCGTCGCGGTGAGGTATTGCCAGCTCGTGCCCCCGTCGGTCGACTTGAAGACGCCGACACCCACGAGGCCGGCGCTCGCCTCGCCCGTGCCCGCGTAGACGATGGCGGGATTGGCGGGGTCGAACGCGATCGTGGTGATCGAGAGGTTCGGGAAGAAGTCGTTGTTCGCCGCCCACGAGGTGCCCGCGTCCGGCGAGATCCAGAGCCCGCCGGATGCCGTGCCGGCGAGGAGGCGCGAAGGGTTCCGCGGATCGAACGCGAGCGTGCGCACGCGGCCGCCGATGTTGGACGGCCCCAGCGCCTGCCACTGGGACGGCTGCACGGCGGCCGACTTGAGGATTCCACCCGGCGCGCTCGCCGCGACGATCGCGTTGCGCTGCTCCTGCGCGCGAAGCAGCTGCCAGGTGCGCGGCGGGCCTTCCTCGTCCGCTTCCGCCTCGAGGTCGTACTTGATCGACGGCGCGGCGGCGCGGTTGGCGCCCTCCTCCTCGTCGTCGTCCTCGCCCTTCGCGAGCGACGCGGGATCGATCGGGTAGCCGGCCGCGGACGGCGCGGGCAACGGCCCCGACGCCCGGTGCGGCCCGAAGGCGCAGCCCGAGGCGAGCAGCAGCACCGCGAGGATCGTCGGCAGGAGTCGGATCGGCATCATCGTCATTCGGGGCGGGGCTCCAGGGTGCGGGATTTCCGGGTCGGCAGGGCGATCAGAGCAGCACGCGCTCGATGCCGCCGTGGCGGGCGTCGTGCACGAACCGCTCCATCCAGTCCGCGCCGAGCAGGTGGCGCGCCATCTCGACCACGATGTAATCGGCCGTCGTGCCGGCGTCGTCGTCGAATCGATGCAGGCCCTGAAGGCAGGACGGACACGAGGTCAACACCTTCACCGGGCCTTCGAATCCATCCGCGCGGAGGGCTTCCGCCCCTTTCCGCATCTCCGCCTCCTTGCGGTAGCGGACCTGCGTCGCGATGTCCGGCCGCGTGGCCGCGAAGGTGCCGGACTCGCCGCAGCAGCGGTCGTTCAGCCCAACGGACTGGCCCATGAGCCGGTTGACGACGGTGAGCGGCCGGTGGGTCTTCATGGGTGTGTGACACGGGTCATGGTACATGTACCGCACGCCCTTCACGCCCTGCAGCGCCACGCCCTTCTCCATCAGGTACTCGTGGATGTCCAGGAGCCGGCAGCCGGGGAAGATCCGCCCGAATTCGTACTTCTGGAGCTGGTCCATGCAGGTCCCGCACGACACCACCACCGTCTTGATGTCGAGGTAATTGAGCGTATTGGCCACGCGGTGGAAGAGCACGCGGTTCTTGATCGTGATCTCCTCGCCCTTGTCCGCGCGGCCCGCCGAGGTCTGCGGGTAGCCGCAGCAGAGGTACCCCGGGGGAAGGACGCAGAGGCTTCCCACGTGGTAGAGCATCGCCTGGGTCGCGAGCCCCACCTGGCCGAAGAGGCGCTCCGAGCCGCAGCCGGGGAAATAGAACACCGCCTCCGAATCCTCGGTCACCTTGGCCGGGTCGCGGATGATCGGGACGATCGCCGGATCCTCGACGTCCAGGAGCGCCCGCGCCGTCTTGCTCGGCATCCCCGCGGGCATCGGCTTGTTGATGAAGTGGATCACCTGCGCGCGCAGCGCGGGCTTCCCGTGCGTCTCCGGCGGGCGACGGACCTGGCGCTGGACGATGGGCAGGCGCCCCCAGAGCTTGTTCGCGAGGCGCTGGACGCGATAGCCGAAGTCGATCATCCCCGCCTTGATGAGCTTGATGCGGCGCGGGTCCGTCGCGTTCAGGAACTGGAGCGAGGCCCACGTCCCGGGGTTGAAGCGGCGCTTGCGCAGCCGCGCGAGGAGGTTGCGCATCGCGATGGACACGTCGCCGAAGTCGATGTCGACCGGGCACGGCGCCTCGCACTTGTGGCAGACGGTGCAGTGGTCGGCCACGTCCGCGTACTCGTCGAAGTGGCGGATGCTCACGCCGCGCCGCGTCTGCTCCTCGTAGAGGAACGCCTCGGTGAGGAGCGAGGTCGCGAGGATCTTGTTCCGCGGGCTGTAGAGCAGGTTCGCGCCGGGCACGTGCGTCGAGCAGACGGGCTTGCACTTCCCGCAGCGCAGGCAGTCCTTGAACGAGTCCGCGATGGCGCCGATGTCGTTCTGCTCGAGGATCAACGACTCGTGCCCGATGAGGGCGAAGGACGGCGTGTACGCGTTGGAGAGGTCGGCGCCGCGCCGGAGCTTCCCGCGGTTGAAGCGGTCGTGCGGATCGACGCGCTTCTTGTACTCGGCGAAGGCATCGAGCTCCGCGGGCTCCAGGTACTCGATCTTGGTGAGGCCGATCCCGTGCTCGCCGGAGACCACGCCGCCCAGGCTCTTCGCGAAGCGCATGATCCGCGCGACCGCCTGGTTCGCTTCGTGCAGCATCTCGTAGTCGTCCGAGTTCACCGGGATGTTGGTGTGGACGTTCCCGTCGCCCGCGTGCATGTGGAGCGCCACGAAGACGCGCGAGCGCAGGATCCGCGCGTGCACGGCCTCGGCGCCGGCGAGGACCGGCGCGAACGCGCGGCCCTCGAAGATCTCGCGCAGGCGCTCCAGGATCTCGCGCTTCCAC
Organism: Usitatibacter sp.; assembly: GCA_036266535.1. Taxonomy (GTDB): domain Bacteria; phylum Pseudomonadota; class Gammaproteobacteria; order Burkholderiales; family Usitatibacteraceae; genus Usitatibacter. The sequence goes on from DATAMY010000089.1 coordinate 9,203, forward strand.
GAGACGCGGATCCGCCGCGTTTGCAGCTCCTCGAAGAGCGCCGGGTCGTCCATTCCCGCGAGGTAGCCCGTCCAGCGCTCGCGGGTCGCCGCGAGGAGATCCAGGGCCTGCGCCGCGCGGTCGCCGAAGAATTCCGCCTTGTCGAGCTTCGCCTCGTCGCCCGCGACCGGGAGCTCGCCCATGAAGTACCCGGTGAGCGCGGCCGCGAGCTTCAGCTTGTTGCCGATGGAAAGCTCGATGTTGATGCGCTCGATGCCGTCCGTGTAGTCGCCCAGGCGCTCGAGCGGGATCACGACGTCCTCGTTGATCTTGAACGCGTTCGTGTGGCGGGAGATCGCGGCCGTGCGCGCGCGGTCGAGCCAGAAGCGCTTCCTCGCCTCCGGGCTCGCGGCGACGAAGCCCTCGCCGTCGCGCGCGTTCGCGATGCGCACGACCCGCGAGGCGGCCTCGGCCACCGCGTCCTCGTCGTCGCCCACGAGGTCGCCCAGCAGCACCATGCGCGGGCGCCCGCGGCTGCGGGCCTTGGTCGCGTAGCCCACGGCCTTCACGTACCGCTCGTCCAGGTGCTCGAGGCCCGCGAGCTGGACCTTCGGATTCGCCTCGACGAAGTCCTTGATCTCCACGATGGCGGGCACCGCGCGCTTCACGTCGCCGAAGAACTCGAGGCAGACGGTGCGCGTGTGCGCGGGCATCCGGTGGAGGACGAACGTGGCGGACGTGATGAGCCCGTCGCAGCCCTCCTTCTGCACGCCCGGGAGGCCGCCCAGGAACTTGTCCGTCACGTCCTTGCCGAGGCCTTCCTTCCGCAGGCGCCGGCCCTCGATCTCGAGCGACTCCTCGCCCTTCACGGTGCGGCCGTCGGCGCCGAGGCGCCGCAGCCGGAACTTCGCGAGCGGGACGTCGTGGATGCGGCCGCGGTTGTGCTCGAGGCGCTCGACCTCGAGCCAGTCGCCATCCGGCGTCACCATCCGCCAGCTCGCGAGGTTGTCGAGGGCCGTGCCCCACAGCACCGCCTTCTTTCCTCCCGCGTTCATCGCGACGTTCCCGCCGATGCACGAAGCGTCCGACGACGTGGGATCGACCGCGAAGACGAGCCCTTCCGCCTCCGCCGCCTCCATCACACGCTTGGTGACCACGCCCGCGCCGCAGCGGATCACCGCCACTTCCTCCGCGAGGCCGGGCAGCACGCGCCGCTCGACCGCGCCCAGCGCCTCGAGCTTCTCGGTGTTCACCACGGCGGAGAGGCGATCGAGCGGGATCGCGCCGCCCGTGTAGCCCGTCCCGCCCCCGCGCGGGATGATCGTGAAGCCCAGGTCGGTGAGCGCCTTCACGAGCGGGGCGCACTCCTCCTCGCTGTCCGGGCACACCACCACGAACGGATACTCGACGCGCCAGTCCGTGGCATCGGTCACGTGGGAGACGCGCGAGAGGCCGTCGAAGCAGACGTTGTCGCGGCGTGTGATCGCGGACAGGCGCCGGAGCGTGCGGCGGCGCAGCTCCCGCGTCTCCGCGAATTCGGCTTCGAAGGCGTCGACCGCGCCGTGGGCGTAGCCGAGGAGGTCCATCACCTTGCGATCGCGGGCGGGCTCCGGGCCGTCGCCCAGCCGGCGCTTCTCGATCTCGTGCAGCCGGTGGCGCATCGCCTCGACGAGGAGGGCGAGCCGGCGCGGATTGTCGAGGAGGTCGTCCTGGAGGTAGGGGTTCCGGCGGACGACCCAGATGTCGCCCAGCACCTCGTAGAGCATGCGGGCGGAGCGGCCCGTCCGGCGCTCCTCGCGCAGCTCCTCGAGCGCGGTCCAGCCCTCCGCCCCGAGGAGGCGGATGGCGATCTCGCGATCCGAGAACGACGTGTAGTTGTAGGGGATTTCCCGCAGGCGCGCGGTCATGGCTGTTCGATCCCGCGGGCGCGGAAACATTCGATCTTACCGCAGCGCAGCACGCGACGGCGTTTCGTCCTACCCCAAACGGCCCGGGTCGCGGCGTCTGTAGTACGCTTTCCGGTTCCATGGCCGAATCCCCCGCCCGCATCCGCATCGCCACGCGCGAAAGCCGCCTCGCGATGCGCCAGACCGAGATGGTGGGAGAGGCGCTGCGCTCCCGCCATCCGGGCCTCGCGATCGAGACCGTCGGCATGACCACCAAGGGCGACCGCGTGCTCGACCGGCCGCTCGCCGAGGTGGGGGGCAAGGGCCTCTTCGTGAAGGAGCTCGAGGTGGCTCTCGACGAGGGCCGCGCGGACATCGCCGTGCATTCGCTGAAGGACGTGCCGATGGTGCTGCCGCCGCAGTTCTCGCTCGCGACCTTCGGGCCGCGCGAGGACGCGCGCGACGCGTTCGTCTGCACGCGGCACGCGTCGATCGAGGCGCTTCCGGAGGGCTGCGTCGTGGGCACTTCGAGCCTCAGGCGCGAGAGCCAGCTCCGGCGCGCGTTCCCGAAGCTGCGCTTCAAGGCGCTCCGCGGCAACGTGAACACCCGGCTCGCGAAGCTCGACGCCGGCGACTACGACGCGATCATCCTCGCGGCCGCGGGCCTGCGCCGCCTGGGATTGGCCGATCGCATCCGCGCGCTGCTGCCGGAGACGCTGGCGCTCCCCGCGATCTGCCAGGGCATCCTCGCCATCGAATACCGGCGCGACCGGGCGGACCTGGCCGCGCTCCTCGCGCCGTTCGAGGACGTCCCCACGGCCGCGGCCGCGCGAGCCGAGCGCGCGCTGGGGCTCGTGGTCGAGGGAAGCTGCGACGTCCCGCTGGGCGGCCTCGCGCGCGCCGCGGGAGGCAAGCTCGTGCTCGAGGGATTCATCGGGCTTCCGGACGGGACCCGCCTCGTGCGCGACCGGATCGAGGGCCGCACGGAAGAGGCCGAGGCGCTGGGCCGGTCGCTCGGCCGCGGCCTCCTCGACGCGGGCGGGCGCGAGATCCTGGACCTCCTCGTCCGGCGCTCGGCATGAACGCGGGGCGCCTCGAGGGGCTGGGCGTCGTGATCACGCGACCGCAGGCCGCGGCCGAAGCGCTCGCGCAGGCGCTCGCGCGCGAAGGCGCCCGGCCGTTCGTCTTCCCGGCGCTGGGCATCGAGGACGTCGACCCCACGCCGCGCGCGGAAGACGCCCTCGCGCGCCTGCCCGAATGCGGGCTCGCGATCTTCATCAGCGCGAACGCGGTGGACCGCGGCCTCGCCGTGGCGCGCCGCCGCGGGCCCTGGCCGGAGCGCACGCGCGTGGCGGCCGTGGGAGAGGCCACCGCGCAGGCGCTCCGGAACTCCGGCTTCCCCGAGGTGATCTCACCCCGCGAGCGCCACGACAGCGAGGCGCTGCTCGCGCTTCCGGAGCTGCGGGCCGTCAAGGGGGAGAACATCGTCGTGTTCCGCGGCGAGGGCGGGAGGGAACACCTGAGGGATGCGCTCGAGACGCGCGGCGCGCGCGTGGACTACGTCGAATGCTATCGCCGCGCGCGTCCCCGCACCGACCCGCGACCGCTGCTCGAGGCCTGGGCGCGCGGCGAGGTCCACGCGGTGAGCGCGTTGAGCGCGGAGACGCTCGAGAACTTCCTCGCGATGGTGGGCGACGAGGGCATCGCGCGCGCGGGCGAGTGCGCGCTCGTCGTGCCGCACTCCGCGATCGCGGCGCATCCGGACGCGCGCCGCTTCGGCCGCGTGGTGGTCGCGGCGCCAGGCGCGGAGGGCCTCATGGCCGCGCTCTCGGGCCTCAAGGTGACGCCATGAGCGATCCCGTGCCCGTGCCCATTCCCGCCGCGACGGTTGCGCCGCGTCCGGCCCCGGACCGGGTCTCGCGCGCGCTGGCGATCCTCGCGATCGTCGCCGCGGGGGCCGCGGCATGGCTCGCCGTCGACGCGGGCCTCGGGATGCGCGCCATGGAAACGCGCGAGGGCGGGCGCCTGGGCGAGCTGGGGTCGGAGACGGCCCGGAACCTCGCCGCCATCACGCAGGCGCAGGCGGCGCTTCGCGAAGCGCAGGCGCGCATCGTGGAGCTCGAGTCGCGCGTGGCGGACACGCAGGAGCAGCGCGTGGCGTTGGAGGAGATGTATCGCGACCTCGCCCGGAGCGCGGACGACCGCGTGCTCTCGGAGGTCGAGCAGATGCTGGTCCTCGCGAGCCAGCAGCTCCAGCTCGCGGGGAACGTGCACGCGGCGCTCGCAGCGCTCCAGGCCGCGGACCAGCGCCTCGCGCGCGCGGAGAAGCTCGCCGCGACGCCGCTCAGGCGCGCGATCGCCGCCGACATGGAGCGCCTGAAGGCCGTCCCGCAGGTCGACGCCGTCGGGATCGCCGTGAAGCTGGACGGCCTCATCGGCCAGGCGGACACGCTGCCCCTCGTGATCTCGGAAGGCCTCCCGCCGCCGCGGCCGGCGCTGCGCTGGCGCACGCCCGAGGAGCGCGGCTTCACGCGCGCCGCGCGCGACTTCTGGGAAGAGATGAAGGGCCTCGTGCGGATCCGCGAGGTCGAGCCCGCGGACCAGGCGCTCCTCACGCCCGCCCAAAGCTACTTCCTGCGCGAGAACCTCAAGCTGCGCCTCCTCTCGGCGCGGGTGGCGCTCCTCGCCCGCGACGAGCCGTCCTTCCGCGAGGACCTGCGCGCGACGCAGGCGTGGGTGTCGCGCTACTTCGATCCGAAGGCGAAGACCACGATCGCGGCGCTCGCGGCGATCCGCCAGCTCGCCGACACGCGGGTCGCCATCGCGCTCCCCGACGTGAACGCGAGCCTCGCGGCCGTGCGCACGGCCCGCGCCGCGCGCGAGAAGCGCTAGCCGTGCGGCTCGCCGTCTGGTCCCTCGTCCTCGCCGCCCTCGCGGTGGGCATCGCGCTCTTCGCGGAACGCTCGACGGGCTACGTGGTGATCGTCTCGACGCCGTGGCGGATCGAGCTCTCGGTGAACCTCTTCGTGTTCCTGGTCGCGGTCGGCTACTTCGCGTTCTACTTCCTCGCGCGGATGATCGCGACGCTCGTGGCGATCCCCGGCCGCGTGCGGGCGTACCGCGAGGAGCGCGAGCGCACGCGCCATCGCCAGTCGCTCCACGACGCGCTCCTCGCGTTCTTCCAGGGGCGCTACGCCTCGGCGGAGAAGAGCGCGGCGGAGGCGCTCCTGGGCGAGGACACCAAGGGGATCGCGGCGATCATCGCGGCGAGGAGCGCCCACGAGCTGGGGCGCTTCAGCGAGCGCGAGCAGTTCCTGGACCACGCGAAGGGCTCGGCGCCCGCCGTCGACCAGGCGCGCCTCACCACGCTCGCGGACCTCCTCGTCTCGCAGGGCCGCCACGGCGAAGCGCTCGCGGTGCTGAAGGACCTCTCCGCGCGCGACTCGCGGAACCTGCGCCTCCTCCGGTTGAAGCTCCAGGCCGAGCAGGCGATGCGCAACTGGGACGAGGTGCTCGCGACCGTTTCCGCGCTGGTGAAGCTGGGCGGCCTCGGGCCGGAGGAGGCCTCCGCCGCGCGGCGTGCGGCGCACCTGGGGAACCTCAATCGCAAGGCCGCGGACGCGGGCGCGCTCGAGACGTACTGGAAGCAGCTCCCCACGGAAATGCGCACGGACGGCGCGGTCGCGGCGACCGCCGCGCGCTACCACCTCGCGCTCGGGAGCACGGGCCCCGCGCAAGCGATCATCGAGCAGGCGCTCGAGCGCGACTGGAATCCGGCACTGGTCGCGCTCTACGGCGACGCGGCCGGGCCGGACGTCCTGCCGCAGATCGAGCGCGCCGAGAAGTGGCTGCGCACGCACGCGCGCGATCCCGCGCTCCTCCTCGCGCTGGGGAAGCTTTGCATGCGCCAGGGCCTGTGGGGCAAGGCGCAAAGCTACATCGAGGCGAGCCTCGCGCTCGAGCCCACGCACGACGGGCACATGACGCTCGCCGCGCTGATGGAGCAGCTCGGGAAGCCCCAGGAGGCGGAGCGCCATTTCCGCCGCAGCGCCGAGCTCGCCGGCTGACCAGGAGACCGCCATGCGCGAATACGCCCCCCTCACCCTCGCTCCCCTCTCGCCGGGCGCGCGCATCGCCCACCCGAACGCCCCGGGCCGCGTGACGCTCGACGATCCCGCGTTCGCCGTGATGACGGATCTCCGCGAGGTGTCCGCGGCGACCACGTCGCCGGAGGAGCCGATCGACAGCGCCCACGCCGTGATGATCCGGCGCGGCGTGCGGCTCCTCTTCGTGCTGGACGCGCAGTCCTCCGTCGTGGGCATCCTCACCGCGACCGACCTCCTCGGCGTGAAGCCCATGCAGTTCATGCAATCGCGAGGCGTCACGCACGCGGAAGTGCAGGTGCGCGACATCATGACGCCCGCCGCGCGCCTGGACGCGCTCGCCCTCCTCGACGTGGCGCAGATGCGCGTGGGCCACATCGTCGCCACGCTGAAGGCCGTGCGCCGCCAGCACCTCACCGTGGCCGAGGACGGGGGATCGCGCGTGCGCGGGCTCTTCTCCGCCTCGCAGGTCGCGCGCCAGCTCGGGATGGAGCTCCAGACCTTCGAGGTCGCGCAGACCTTCGCGGACATCGAGCGCGTGCTCGCGCGCTAGGGCGCCGCCCGTGGCCGATCGCTACCGCGAGCGCTACGAGGGCTTCCGCTGGCAGGTCCCCGCGCGCTTCAACATCGCGCAGGCCTCTTGCCGCCGCTGGGCTTCGGACCCCGCGCGGGTCGCGGTCCTCTGGGAAGACGAGTCCGGCGAGCAGCGCACGCTCACCTATGCGGCCCTGCGCGAGTCGGCCAACCGCCTCTCGAACGCGCTCGCGGCGCTGGGCATCGCGCGCGGCGAGCGCGTGGCGATCCTCCTCCCGCAGCGCCTGGAGACGGTCGTCGCCTACATCGCGTGCTTCCAGATGGGCGCCATCGCCGTCCCGCTTTCCTTCCAGTTCGGTCCGGAGGCGCTCGAGTACCGGCTCTCGGATAGCGGCGCCAGGGCGGCGATCGCGGACCCGGTCACGCTCGCGAACCTCGCCCCCGTGCGCGAGCGTTTGCCCGAGCTCGCCAACGTGATCGGCGTGGCGGGGGCGCGCGCGCCGGGCTCGCTCGACTGGGAGGCGCTCCTCGCGCGCGCATCGTCCGAGTTCGAGCCGGTGGACACCTCCGCGGACGATCCGTGCACGATCATCTACACCAGCGGCACGACCGGCCCGCCGAAGGGAACCCTCCTGCCGCATCGCGCGCTCCTGGGAAACCTGCCCGGATTCGAGCATTCGCACGACGGCTTCCCGCAGGAGGGCGACGTGTTCTGGACGCCGTCCGACTGGGCGTGGACCGGCGGGCTCTGGGACGCGCTCATGCCGACGCTCTACCATGGCCGCGCGATCCTGGGCTTCCGCGGCCGCTTCGATCCGGAGCGCGCGTTCGAACTCCTCGCGCGCCACGGCATCCGGAACACGTTCCTCGTCCCCACGGCCCTCAAGATGATGATGAAGGCGCTGCCCGCGCCGCGCGAGCGCCATGCGCTGAAGCTGCGCTCGCTCATGAGCGGCGGCGAGGCGATGGGGCCGGTCGTGTTCCAGTGGGCGCGCGAGGCCCTGGGCGTGACGCCCAACGAGATCTTCGGGCAGACCGAGATCAACTACATCGTCGGCAACTCGCACCTCCTCTGGCCCGTGCGTCCCGGCTCGATGGGGCGGCCGTACCCGGGGCATCGCATCGCGGTGATCGGCGAGGACGGGCGCGAGGTTCCGCGCGGCACCGTGGGCGACGTGGCGCTCGCGCGCACCTGGATCGACGGCACGCCGGACCCGGTCTTCTTCCTGGGCTATTGGCGCAACGCCGAGGCGACCGCGAGGAAGTACAGCGGCGAGTGGTGCCGCACCGGCGACGAGGCCTCGATGGATGAGGACGGCTACCTCTGGTACCAGGGCCGCGCGGACGACGTGTTCAAGAGCGCGGGCTACCGGATCGGTCCCTCGGAGATCGAGAATTGCCTCGTGAAGCACGCGGCGGTCGCCAACGCAGCCGTGGTGCCGACGCCGGACGCGACGCGCGGGGCGCTCATCAAGGCGTTCGTCACGCTCGCGCCCGGGCAGGCGCCCTCGGAAGCGCTCAAGGATTCGATCCGCGAGCACGTGAAGCGGCACCTGGCACCCTACCAGCAGCCGCGGGACATCGAGTTCGTGGCGGAGCTCCCGATGACCACGACGGGCAAGGTCCAGCGGCGCGTGCTGCGCGAGCGCGAGGCGAAGCGCGCTATTTCCGCGGATCCACCGACGGCGTGAACGCGTCGCAGTAGAACTCGTCCTCCGGGAGGCCGCGCGCCTCGACGAAGGTCTTGCGCGCGATGTCCGTCATCCCGGGCGCGCCGCACGCGTACACCTGGTAGCCGGAGAGGTCCGCGAAGTCGTCGAGCACCGCCTGGTGCACGAGCCCGGTGCGGCCGGTCCAGCGGTCCTCCGGCAGCGGGTCCGAGAGGACCGGGATGTACGTGAAGTTGGCGTGCTCCTGCTGCCAGCGGCCCGGAAGGTCGCGCATGTAGAGGTCCTTCAGCGAGCGCACGCCCCAGTACAGGACCATCTGCCGATCGATGCCCTCGTGCAGGCAGTGCTCGACCAACGCCTTGATGGGCGCGAAGCCGGTGCCGCCCGCCACGAAGATGAGCGGCTTGTCCGAGTCCTCGCGCAGGTAGAAGGTCCCCAACGGTCCCTCGAAGCGCAGGATCGCGCGCTCCCTCATCTGGTCGAAGACGTAGTTCGAGAAGGCGCCGCCGGGGGACTTCCGCACGTGGAGCTGGATCAGCGCGTCGTCGTGCGGCGCGTTGGCCATGGAGAAGCTCCTGCGCTTGCCGTCCTTCAGCAGGATGTCGATGTATTGGCCGGCGAGGAACTGCAGGCGCTCGCCCGCGGGGAGCTTGAGCGAGAGGACCGCCACGTCCTCGGCCGGCTTCTCCACCTTCTCGACCCGCGCGGGGAGCGTGCGGATGGCGAGGTCCTTCGCGCCGGAGACCTCGCGCACCTCGAGGACGATGTCCGCGAGCGGCCGCGTGCAGCAGGTGAGCGCCTTCCCGGCCGCCTTCTCGTGCGGGTGGAGCGCGCGCTCCTGGTAGTCGCCGTAGGCGAGCTCGCCGGATCGCAGGATGCCCTTGCAGGCGCCGCAGGCGCCGTTGCGGCAGCCGTACGGGAGGCCCACGCCCTGGCGAAGCGCCGCCTCGAGGATCGTCTCGCCGGCGGCGACGGTGAACGTATGACCGCTCGGCTCGAGCCGGACTTCATGGCCGGGCGTGGAAGGTTCGGGCAATTCGGGCTTTCCAGGCGGGGGCGTCGGGCTCTTCCGCGCGTGCGAAGGGCAGGCGAAATTCTACCCCATGGGTCCCGCGCGGACGGCGGGCCTAGCGACTGCGGCGGTATTCGCCCTCGATCAAGGCGCCCTGGGCGGGCCGGCGCCGCTGCGGCTGGGCCGACACCCGGGGGCCGGGAAGGAGCAGAAGAGTGATCGCGATCAGGTCCGAGACCACGCCGGGAAAGATGAGGAGGAGGCCCGCCAGCACGGTGCGCGCGCTATAGCTCAGCGCCGTGATCGAGAACTCGCCCTCCGCGAAGCCGGCCGCGAGGCGCGCGAGGAGCGTGAACCGCGCTTCCTTGATGAGCGCCATGCCGGCGCAGGCGGCGAGCACCACCCAGGCGAGCACCCACCAGCCGAGCGTCTGGCTCAGGCGCACCAGGACCACGGCTTCCAGCAAGGGGAAACCCAGTAGAATCACGATCAACAGCAGCCGCATCGCCCGCATTTTTTCCGTCCCTTGTCACCGCTCCGCGCGCCGCGCGGGGGCCGCCCCCGTGGCCGCGATCTTCGTCCTCACCAACCTACCCGACTCCGAGTCGGCTTTCAATCTGGCCCGCGAACTGGTCCAGCTGAGACTTGCCGCCTGCGTGAACGTTCTTTCGCCCGCGACGTCGTTCTACCGCTGGGAAGGGCGTCTCGAAACGGCGACGGAATTTCCCCTCCTCATGAAGTCCACGCGCGATCGCTACGACGCCCTGGAGAAGGCGATCGTCGAGCGCCATCCCTACGACGTCCCGGAGATCGTCTCGTGGCCCGTCGAGAACGGGCTCCCCGCCTATCTTCGCTGGATCGAGGACGAGACGCGATGAGCGGCCGCTGGCTCTTCGCGGGCGTGGCGCTCCTGGCGATCCTCGCCGGCACGGCATTGTGGCTGGGAAACGAGCCCGCGGTGCGGACCGGAACCCCGGACCTCGCGCCCGCCGCGCTCTACGCCGCAGGCTTCCGCGACACCTCCGGCGCGCCGCAGTCGCTCGCCCGCTACCAGGGCAAGGTCGTCGTGCTCAACTTCTGGGCGACGTGGTGCGGCCCCTGCCGCCAGGAGATGCCCGGGTTCGAGCGGCTGAACGCACGCTGGTCCGCCCGCGGCGTCCAGTTCGTCGGCATCGCGGACGACGATCCGGCCAAGGTCGACCGCTTCGCCCAGGAGCTGGGAATCCGGTATCCGCTCTGGGTCGGCGGCGCGGAGGTCGACGAAATGGCGCGGCGTCTGGGAGACGTCGAACGCGTGCTCCCGTACACCGTCGTCCTCGGGCCACAAGGACAGGTGCTGCGGCAGAAAGTGGGCATTTACACCGAGGGCGATCTCGCCGCCTTGCTCACCGCGGCGACCTCCGAGAAGCCGCTAAAATAGCGGAAAACTGCGGTTTCGGCGCCGAACTCCGGCCAACGTGCTGGCCCCCAAGGCGCGAAGCTCGAACCGTGCCGAAGCCGGCGTTGGAGCCCGCGGCGCTCCTCCGATTCGCGACGTTCGCTGGACATCCGTCGCCAAACTGCGGCAAACTCGCCGGTCATGTCGCGGATCCTGGTGATGCATGGGCCCAACCTGAACCTCCTCGGAGGCCGGGAAACCGAGCACTACGGGCGCGATACGCTGGCCGCGATCGACCAGCGGCTGGCCGCGCAGGGCCGCAAGGCCGGCATCACGGTCGATTCCTTCCAAAGCAACGCCGAAGTCGAGCTGGTTGAGCGCGTACATTCGGCGAAAAGCGACGAAACTGCCTACATCGTCATCAATCCGGCGGCCTTCACCCACACGAGCGTGGCGCTGCGCGACGCGCTCGCGGCGGTGAAGATCCCGTTCATCGAGGTTCACCTGTCCAACGTCCACGCCCGCGAGTCCTTCCGCCATCACTCGTACTTCTCGGACCTGGCGTCCGGCGTCATCGTAGGCCTGGGACCGCTGGGCTACGAGCTCGCCCTCGAGGCCGCGATCCGGGCGCTCCGCTCCCCGTCGTCCCGCTGAGACACCCATGGATCTTCGCAAGCTGAAGAAGCTGATCGATCTCGTCCAGGAATCCGGCATCGGCGAGATCGAGATCACCGAGGGCGAGGAGAAGGTGCGCATCTGCCGCCAGTCCGCCGGCGGCACGCCCATGATCATGGCGACGCCGCAGATGCAGATGCCCATGGCCGCCCCGGCCGCGCCCGCCCCGGCCGCCGCGAAGCCCGAGGAGCCCACCGGCCACACGCTCAAGTCGCCCATGGTGGGGACCTTCTACCGGGCGCCTTCCCCCGGGGCGCCGTCCTTCGTCGAGGTCGGCCAGTCGGTCACGAAGGGCCAGACCCTCTGCATCATCGAGGCCATGAAGCTCCTGAACGAGATCGAGTCGGACGTCGCCGGGACGGTGAAGGCGATCCTGGTGGAGAACGGGCAGCCGGTCGAGTACGGGCAGCCGCTGTTCCTCATCGATTAGGAACATGTTCGAAAAGATCCTGATCGCCAATCGTGGCGAGATCGCGCTTCGCATCCAGCGCGCCTGCCGCGAGATGGGCATCAAGACGGTCGCGATCCACTCGGAGGCGGACGCGGACGCGAAGTACGTGATGCTCGCGGACGAGTCGGTGTGCATCGGCCCGGCGCCGTCGCGCGACAGCTACCTCAACATCCCGGCGATCATCAGCGCGGCGGAGGTGACCGACGCCCAGGCGATCCACCCCGGCTACGGCTTCCTCTCCGAGAACGCGGACTTCGCCGAGCGGGTGGAGAACTCGGGCTTCGTCTTCATCGGGCCCACGGCGGCCTCGATCCGCACCATGGGCGACAAGATCTCCGCCAAGGCCGCGATGCGCAAGGTGGGGATCCCCTGCGTCCCCGGCTCGGACGGCGCGCTTCCGGAGGACCCGAAGGAGATCCGCCGGCTCGCGGCCGCGGTGGGCTACCCGGTCATCATCAAGGCCGCGGGCGGCGGGGGCGGCCGCGGCATGCGCGTCGTCCACACCGAGGCGGCGCTCATCAACGCGGTCACGATGACGCGGACCGAGGCCCAGAACGCGTTCGGGAACCCGATCGTCTACCTCGAGAAATACCTCGAGAATCCCCGCCACATCGAGATCCAGGTCCTCGCGGACGAGCACAAGCAGGCGATCTACCTGGGCGAGCGCGACTGCTCGATGCAGCGGCGCCACCAGAAGATCCTCGAGGAGGCGCCCGCCCCGCACGTGAAGCCTCGCCTCATCGAGCGGATCGGGGAGAAGTGCGCGGAGGCCTGCCGCAAGATCGGCTACCGCGGCGCCGGCACCTTCGAGTTCCTCTACGAGAAGGACGAGTTCTACTTCATCGAGATGAACACGCGCGTTCAGGTGGAGCACCCGGTGACCGAGGTGATCACGGGCGTCGACATCGTGCAGGAGCAGATCCGGGTCGCGGCCGGGATGAAGCTCAAGCTCCGGCAGCGCGACGTCGTGAAGAAGGGGCACGCCATCGAGTGCCGCATCAACGCCGAGAACCCGGTCACGTTCGTGCCTTCGCCCGGGCGCATCACGCAATACCACGTGGCGGGCGGGCCCGGCATCCGCTACGACTCGCACGTCTACGCGAACTACTACGTGCCCCCGCACTACGACTCGCTCGTGGGCAAGCTCATCGCGTTCGGCGACACGCGCGAGCAGGCCATCGCGCGCATGCGCGTGGCGCTCTCGGAGATGGTGATCGAGGGCATCCAGACGAACATCCCGCTCCACCAGGAGCTCATGAACGACGCGGCCTTCATCCGCGGCGGCGTGAGCATCCACTACCTGGAGGAGAAGATGGCGGCGCTGAAATCCATCCAGGCGGAGAGCTGACCGGCCCGTGGCCTGGCAGCGCGTGGATCTCGTCGTCGAGGGGGCCCGCGCCGAAGCGCTGGCCGACGCGCTCGCCGAGGCGGGCGCCCTTTCCACCGAGCTCTCGGATGCCGATGCGGGCACCGCGCACGAGACCGCGATCTTCGGCGAGCCCGGCTCGGACGCCGCGCCCTGGCCGCGCTGCCGCGTGACCGCGCTCTTTCCAGGCGACCACGATACCGCGCGCTCGATCGGCGCGGCGCTCGCGCGCTGCGGCGAGCCGCCCGGGGCCGCGGTCACCACGGGGCGCCTCGAGGACGCGGACTGGGTCGCGCGGACGCAGCGCGAATTCGAGCCGGTCCGCGCGGGCGAGCGCCTCTGGATCGTGCCCACGTGGCACGCCGCGCCGGACCCGGCGGCCGTGAACGTCGTGCTCGATCCCGGCGCCGCGTTCGGGACCGGAAGCCATCCCACGACGCGCCTCTGCCTCGCATGGCTCGAGCGCCACGTGAGGCCGGGCGACAGGGTCCTCGACTATGGGTGCGGCTCCGGCATCCTCGCCATCGCAGCGATGAAGCTGGGCGCGGCCTCGGCCCGCGCCGTGGACATCGACCCGCTCGCGCTCGAGGCCGCGCGCTACAATGCGCGGCGTAACGGCGTGCGCGTGGAGGTGATCGACGCGCACCAAGCGATCGAGCCCGAAGCCGGCGCGCGCATCACGATCGCCAACATCCTCGCCAACCCGCTGCGCATGCTGGCACCGACCCTCGCATCGCTCACCCGCGCCGGCGGCGCCCTCGCGCTCTCGGGCATCCTCGATTCGCAGGCGAGCGACGTGGGCGCGGCCTACGCGCCGTGGGCGAGGCTCGAGGTGGCCGGCCGCGACGGGGACTGGGTGCTCCTCGCCGGCACGAAGGAAGGGCCGGGATGCTGATCACCACCTGCACGCAGTGCCTCGCGCGCTTCCGCGTAACGCCGCAGCAGCTGAACGCGAAGCAGGGGCAGGTGCGCTGCGGCCGTTGCGGGAAGGTGTTCAGCGGCTTCGAGGCGCTCGAACGCGTGCCGGACGACGACACGGGCTCGCGGCTCCTCGCCGCGCGCGAGGCGGCGGACGCGAAGAACATCCCCGCGCCGCGGCCCCACGTGTCGGAGGAGCTGCCGGAGCTGGAGGCGATCGACGCTTCCTACGTGCCGGCCGCGCCGGCCCAGGCCGCGCCGGCACCGCCGCCCACGCCCAGCCCGCCACGCCGGCCCGCGGCAGCCGTCGTGGATCTCCCGGACGAGGAACCGCCGGTCCGCGTCTCGCGGGCGTGGTCCTTCGGCGTGGCGCTCCTCCTCCTCGTGATCGGGTGCGAGGCCGCGTACGCGTTCCGCGCGCCGCTGGCGCAAGGCTATCCGCCGCTCAGGCCCTGGCTCGAATCCGCCTGCGCGCGCATCGGCTGCACCGTGCCGTGGCAGCGCGACGAGCGGCTCCTCAAGCTCGAGGATTCGCAGCTCCTGGAAGTGCCCGGCCGCGCGGACCAGATCGCGCTGGGCGCCCGCATCCGGAACCTCGCCTCGGTGGCGCAGGAGTACCCGTACCTGGAGCTCACGCTCACCGACGTCACGGGCCAGCAGGCCGCGCGGAAGGTGCTGCGTCCTGCGGATTACCTCGGCCACGCGCCCGCGCGCGACGAGGTGCTCGCCCCCGGCGCGGAAGTCGCGATCCAGCTCCGGCTCGCGACCGCGAGCATGAAGGCGACGGGATACGAGCTGCTTCTGTTTTACCCCTGAGCGTTCCTACGCGGCCGCGGCGCCGCTCCTCAGGTTGGCGAGCATCGAGTCCACGGCCCGGTCGACGAGCGGCGCGACGTCCAGCACGCGCGCTTCGCCCAGCCGCATCTGCTCGGCGAGCGCTTCCGGCGAGATCGAGACGGCGGCTCCGGGCGAGAGCGGGTTCGTGAAGAGGTAGACGCCCTTGTTGGGGCTGATCCACGTGAGCCGCGCGCGCTGCGCGCCGGAGGCGCCCCCGAACTCCACCCACGTGCCGCGCTGCAGGTTGGTCCAGATGCCCGTCCGCGTGAAGACGTTCCGCACCGCGCCCTTCTGCGCGCGAAGCCGGATCTCCTCCACGCGGATCTCGCCGGCGGGGACGAGCTCGCGCTCGATCGACGGCTTTTCCGGCACGACCACGGGCGCGGGGACCTCGGGTACCGCGGCGATTCCCCGCAGCCCCGACTTGATCGCGGCCGCATGGCAATCGACGAGCGCGCCCAGGAAAGCGTCCGATTGCGGCTCGCCGTATCCGCCGCGGCGAAGCCCCTCGACGAGGCTCTTGATCATGGCGGGGAGGATCGCGACCAGGCGCTTCCTGTCCTCCGGCGCGGCCTTGGGCTCCACGCTCCACACGAGGTCGTCCATCGTCTTCGCGAGCGCGTCCCACGTGGCCGAGCTCTCGCCCTCCGCGACCCGCGCATGGGCGAGCGCGCGCACCCACGCGCTTTCCAGCATCTCGCGCACGACCGGCGGCACCCACTGGGTGCCCTGCAGCCGGCGCTCGACCGCGTCCTCGGCGAACGCGCGCGCGATCTCCTCGCGCTCGCGCTGCTCCACGAGGCGCGCCGAGCGCTCGACGATCTGCTGCTCGGCGGTCCCGCGCTCCTCGATGAAGGCCTCGACCCGCGCGAGCTGCGATTCGAAGGGGCCCGTGTCGGTCTCGAAGTCGGCGAGGATCCGCTCGACCACGCTCTGCACGAGCGCGAGGCAGCCGCTCCCGTCCGCGTTGGCCTCGTCCAGGCCGATCGCGCATTCCGCGAGGCGGTCGATGAGGCGGCGCGCGGGATGCGCCTTCGACGAGAAGAAGGCCTTGTCCAGGAGGGCCACCTTCAACGTCGGGATCTGCAGCCGGCCGAGCCACGCCTTCACGCTGGTCGGGATGTGCCGGTCCTCGAAGATGTAGTCGAAGAGCATCGACACGATGTCGATGGTCATCGCGTCGACGGTGCCGAGCGAGGCGCTTTGCGGCGCCGCGCGGATGCCTTTCACGATGTTGACCGGCATCCCGCCCGCGATCACGCCATCCGTCGCGCCCTCGCGGTGCATGCGGGTGAGCTCCGTGAGGAAGGAGGCCGGCACGGAAGCCGCGCCGGCGCCCGCGGGCACTCCGCCCGCTCCGGCCGCGCCCATTCCCGCTCCGCCGCCCATGCCGGCGCCGCCGCCGGGCAGGGCCGCGCCGATCAGCTGCGCGAGCGTGCCGAAAATATCGTTGGGGGTGGGCGTGGAGGCCTGGGCCGGCGCCGGGCGGGACGTCCGCGGGGCGGCCGGGGGCGCGGCGCGCCGCACGTCGTGCCGCATGTCGGGCAGGATCCGCCGCTCCACCAGGTGCGCGTTCACGTCGCGGTAGATGCCCGTGAGCTCCGCCTCTGCGTAGCGCTCGAGCTGGCGCAGGAGCGCCAGGCGCACCTTGAAGCTCGCGCCGATCTGGTCGCACGCATCCTTCAATGCGCCGCACACGGTCCAGGGGCTCAGCGGGTTCGCCTCGTCGTCCAGGCCCGGGCGCTCGAGGAGGTAGCCCATGCGCTGGCTCAACGGCGAGAGCTCGCCCTCGCACGCGGCGCCGAGCTTTCGCGCCATCTCGCGCACGGCGATGGTTTCCTCGAGCTCCTCGGTCCCCAGGAGCGTGAGCTCGCCGGGCTCCGCGCCCGCCGCGGCGGAAGTCCCCTGGCCGCGCACCTTCTGGTTGAAGAAGTCGACGAAATGGCTGCGGAAGGCCGACTCCATCGCGGGGCGCTTCTCGCGCGCCTTCGCGCGCGCGTCGAGGAAGGTGTTCTGCGCCTCGCGGTCGACCGCCTTCTCCGCGAGCTGGAAGAGGTCGTCCTCGAGCTTGTCCAGCATGCCGGAGAGGGAGAGCGCCATCCGTTCCACCGCGAGCTCGCGGCAGCCGGTGAGCACGTCCGACGATTCGCGCGGCGTGAGGCGTGCCCTGGCGCGGGGGTGATCCCCCAGGGGAACGACGTTGTGCGGTGCGGGCAGGGCCATGTCCACCACCTCCCAGGACGAGCCGCCGGAGGGGAAGGACGCGAGACAGGGTGTGCGTCGGCGTGGAGCTGAAGAGCCCGGCGATCCTGGCGATCCCGCTGTCGTAGGGCTCGAGGCCCCTTAGACCGGAGATTTTGCGTCCCCACCTTTCGATGGGTTTGCCCTGATACAGAAATCGTGCGCGACGTTCCGGCCCGTGATCCGACCGGATTACCGATGTAACGCGGGCGAGCTTGGCGCCGGGCCCCCCCGCCGTCAATGCCGCTCGTCGGCCGGATCCCCCCGCGCATCCGGCCCCGGGTGAGCGCTCGCTCGCGTTTATACTCGCCGACCATGACGATCCTGGTCTGCGGCTCGCTGGCGTACGACACCATCATGGTGTTCCCCGACCAGTTCAAGAATCACATCCTCCCCGAGCAGATCCACATCCTGAACGTGTCCTTCATGGTCCCCGACCTGCGCCGGGAGTTCGGCGGGACGGCGGGAAACATCGGATACAACCTGAAGCTCCTGGGCGAGGATCCGGCGGTCATGGCGACCGTCGGCCATGATTTCGATCCGTACGAGCGGCGCTTCGCGGACGTGGGCCTGTCCACGCGGCACGTGCTGCGCTTGGCCGAGCAGTTCACGGCGCAGGCGTTCATCACCACGGACGTCAACGATAACCAGATCATTGCGTTTCATCCGGGAGCCATGTCCTTCGCACACCTGAACCGCGTCGAGGATGTGGCGGATGTCCGGCTGGGCATCGTGTCGCCGGATGGGCGCCAGGGCATGGTCGAGCATTCGCGCGATCTCGCGGCCCGGTCGATTCCGTACGTGTTCGATCCGGGGCAGGGCCTGCCGATGTTCTCGGGGCCGGAGCTCCTGGAGCTCGCCTCGGAGGCGACGGCGCTCACCGTGAACGATTACGAGGCGCGCGTTGTCGAGCAGAAGACCGGCAAGTCGATCGCGGAGATCGCGCGCATGACGGAAGCGGTGATCGTCACGCGCGGCGCGGAAGGCAGCACCCTCGTCGCGGCCGGGCAGGAGACGCACGTGCCGGCCGTGCCGCCGGAAGGCCTGGTGGATCCCACCGGCTGCGGCGACGCGTACCGCGCGGGCCTGCTCTACGGCCTCGCGCGCGACTGGGGATGGAAGCGATCCGCCCAGCTCGCATCGGTGATGGGATCGATCAAGATCGCGCATCGCGGCGGGCAGAACCACCGCCCGTCGCGGGACGCCATCGAGCGCCGCCTCAAGGACGCGTTCGGCGGCAAACTTTGAAGGAGAAAGAGATGACCGGATCGAAGGGTTTGTTGGCGGCGGCCGTCCTCGGGCTCGCCCTGGGAGGCTGCGCGTATCACTACGGCAGCGGCGACTACCGCGGCTACCAGGTGCGCGGCGAGCAGTCCGTGCGCTTCGGCGTGGTCGATTCCGTGCGGCCGGTGCGGATCAATCCGCGCGACACCGGGGTCGGCGCGGCGACGGGCGCGATCGCGGGCGGCATCGCGGGCAGCAACGTCGGCGGCGGGAGCGGCCAGATCGTGGGCGCCCTGGGCGGCGCGATCCTGGGCGGCGTGATCGGCCAGAACGTCGAGCAATCGGCGAACGAGCGCCGCGGCGAGGAGATCACCGTGCTGCTCGACTCGGGCAGGTACCTCGCCGTCGTCCAGGAAGCGGACGAGTCCTTCCGCCCGGGCGATCGCGTGCGCGTTCTCTCGGGACGCGGCAACACGCGCGTCACGCACTAAGCTGGCCGCGCGGCGGGCCAGCCGCGCCCTGCGGCTCGTCCGGTGGCTGCGCATGGGCGCGCACGCCGCGGCCGCCGCGCTGATCCTCGCGCTGGTCTTCCCGCGCGTGTCCCCCGCGGCCCGCCGGCGCCTCGTGCGCTGGTGGTCCGCGAAGCTCGTGCGGATCGCGGGCCTGCGCGTCGAGGTCGCGGGGCTCGGCCCCGGGCATGGCGAGGCGGCGCCCGCCGCGCAAATGCTCGCCGCGAACCACATCTCCTGGATCGACATCTTCGTGGTGATGAGCGTGCGGCCCGCGCGCTTCATCGCGAAGAGCGAGATCCGCGACTGGCCCGTCGCGGGCTGGATCGCGGACCGCGCGGGGACGCTCTTCATCCGCCGCGCACGCCGCCACGACACGGCGCGCATCAACGACCGCGTGCACGACGCGCTCGAGCAGGGCGACTGCGTGGGGCTTTTTCCGGAAGGCACGACCACGGACGGCGCCGAGCTCCTCCACTTCCACACGTCGCTCTTCGAGCCGGCGATCGCCAACGCGGCGACCATCCACCCGGCCGCCATCCGCTACGAGCACGCGGACGGCTCGCGCTGCACGTCCGTCGCCTACGTGGGCGAGATGTCGTTCATGGAATCGATGGCGGGCGTGCTGGGAGGACGCGGCGTCACCGCGCGGCTCTCGTTCGCGCCGCCGATCGCGCCCGCCGCGGGCATGGACCGGCGGGCGGCCGCGCGCATCGCGCACGAGCGGATCGCTAGTCTTCTCGGTCTTTCGAGGGCGGGCACTCCACCTGGAAGACCGCCCGATCGTGCAGCCGTATTGCCGTAAGCGCGCGCCCCCACACGCATCCGCTATCGAGGCCCAGCAGGTCCGGCCGTAGCGAGAGGCCCAGCGCGGACCAGTGGCCGAACACGACCGGCGTGCCGCGGCTCCTCCGCGCCGGCATGTCGAACCACGGCGTCCATCCGTTGCTCGCCTCGCCCGGCTCGCCCTTGAAGCCCAGCTTCATCGCGCCGTCCGCGTCGCACACCCGCAGCCGCGTCATCGCGTTCACGAT
Source organism: Usitatibacter sp. (assembly GCA_036266535.1). Classification (GTDB taxonomy): domain Bacteria; phylum Pseudomonadota; class Gammaproteobacteria; order Burkholderiales; family Usitatibacteraceae; genus Usitatibacter. Next base: position 29,020 of record DATAMY010000089.1, read on the forward strand.
CACGCGCAAGCGATCCTCCCCCGCGAGACCTTCGCTCCAGCGATCCGGCTCATCGCCGTAGAGCCGGTCGAGGAAGCCGCGGTAGTCCGCACTGCGAAGCGCCGCGTGCACTTCGCCCGCGAGCTCCGCCGCGCGCCCGACGCTCCATTCGGGAAGGAGGCCCGCATGCACGAGCGCGAAGCCGTCCGCGAGGTGGAAGAGCGGGCGATGCCGGACCCACGCGAGGAGCTCGTCGCGATCCGGCGCGGCGAGGACTTCTTCCAGCGTGTCGCGCCGGCGCGGCTTCTCCACGCCTTCGCCGATGCAGAGGAGATGGATGTCGTGGTTGCCGAGGACGGTGATCGCGGCGTCGCCCAGCCCGCGGACGAACCGCAGGCATGCGAGCGAGTCCGGGCCCCGGTTCACGAGGTCGCCCACGAACCAGAGGCGGTCGCGCGACGCGTCGAACGCGATCGACTTCAGCAGCCGCGCGAGCGGCTCGTAGCAGCCCTGGAGATCCCCGATCGCGTAGGTAGCCATCGGGGCGGCGCGGTCACTTCGCGGCGGACACCATGTAGTCGACGGCGGCCTTCACGTCCGCATCCGGAAGCGACGTGCTGCCGCCCTTCGCGGGCATCGCGTTCTTGCCGTGGAGCGCGCTCTGGTAGAGCTTGTCCTTGCCCTGCGCGATGCGCGGAGCCCATGCGGCCTTGTCGCCGAACTTGGGCGCGCCGAGGACGCCGGTGCCATGGCAGGCGGTGCAGACGGTGTCGAACGTCTTCTTGCCCGCGTCGGCGCTGCCGCTGGCGGCCGCGGCAGCCGCGGGCGGCGGGATGGCTGCGGCCGGCGCCGGTGCGGCCGCGAGCGCTGCGGGAGCGGCCGGCGCGGCGGGCGCATTGGGGTCGATCGCCAGCTGGGCCACCGGGGCGATCCGCTCGGCGACACGCTCCGGCCGCATGACCGGATCGTCCTTGAGGGAGCGCGCGCCGTAGCTCCCGACCGCGAACTGCACGAGCAGCATGATCCCGATGATCGTGGCGGCCGCGACGATCGCAAGGCCGATGGCGATCTTCGCCGGGTGGGAATCGATGTTCTGCTCGATGGCGCCGGGATGGTGTTGCTCGGACATTTTCTTCCTCGGAAGACGGCGGGACGGTCGCTCGTGGAAGCGGAATTATAGCGGGTATCGTTCGGCGGCCCGGCCCGCGCCCATGGACGGAACCCTCCTGCCCATTTAGAATTAGGGAGATACGCGCCCGTAGCTCAGCTGGATTAGAGTACTGCCCTCCGAAGGCAGGGGTCGCACGTTCGAATCGTGTCGGGCGCGCCAAGTCTTTCCTCCGTCGCCGGAGCGCGGCCATCTCGCGAGCGCTGAGCCTCACCCCCACGCAGGGCCTCGCCGCCGAGCGCATCCTCGCCGCCGCGTCCGTCGCGTTCCTGTTCCTCTCGGCCTTCGCGGCGAGCGCGGGGCTGCGGGCCGCGATGCTCACCATCTGCGGGCTCGTGCTTTGTGTGCGGATCCGCGAATCGCTCGGGCTCCTGGCGCAAGTGCCGCGCGACGTGGCGATCGCAGGGTCGGCGTGGCTCGCGATCTGCCTCGCCTCCGTCGCGTGGAGCGTCGACCTCCCGTTCTCGGTGGGCGAGGTGAAGCCGGAGATCATTTATCCGCTCCTCGCGTTCGCCGTGTTCTTCGTGGCCGCCGCGCGCGACCCGTCGCTCTGGCCCAAGTGGTGGATCGGCGCGATGGTGGGCGGCGCAACGGCGTTCGCGGGACAGGTGCTGCAGGGCTGGCTCCCGGTGCCGCTCATGCGCCACGACGTGGACGGCGGCGACGGCCCCTTCTCCACGCACCTGGTCCTCCTCCTCCCGCTCATCTTCGCGCTCGACTGGCCGCCGCCGTGGGGACGCGGCCACCGGCCGCGCGCGCTCCTCGTCGCGCTCATCGTGCTCCTAGTGGCCGCGTGGTACACGGGGAACCGCATCATCTGGCTCGCGTTCGCGGCGCAGCTCTGCGTGGGAATCCTCACGTGGAAGCGCCTTCCGGACACGCCGCGCCAGCATGCGGCGGCGCGCCGGCGCCTGGCGATCGTCGTCGCGGTCGCGTTCGGCGTCGCCTTCGCCGCCTCGGTCGCGGAGCGCTTCGAGCGGAACCTCCTTCACGACACGGGCGTCCCGCCGGGCCTGGGGCATGACCTGCGCCTCAAGATCTGGGCCGTCGCGGGCGACCGCTTCCTGGACGCGCCGTGGCTGGGCCATGGCTTCGGGCGCGAGGTGCTCGCCTCCACGTTCGAGCCTCTCACGCCGGCGGGCGTGAACCATCCGATGCTCCGCCACGGGCACAACACGTTCATCGACATGGCGATCGAGACGGGCGTGGTGGGGCTCGCCGCGTTCGTGGCGCTGCTGGCCGCGCTCGCGCGCCGCTATCGCCGGATGCTGCGCGAGCCGGCGCTGGCGCCGCTCGGCATGCTGGGCCTCGCGCTCCTCGCGGGATTCGTCGTGAAGAACCTCACGGACGACTTCCTGCACCGGCACAACGCGCTCGTCTTCTGGTCGTTGAACGCGATGCTGCTGGGGCTCGCGTGCGCGCGGCCCGCGGCGCCCGAAACGACCGCGGGAAGCTAGTCCGCCGCGCTCGCGGAGCGCGGGCTGGGGACGGCGGCGAGGCGCGGCCGCACTTGCGACTGGTACTCCGGAACCCAGCGCTTGAGATCGCGGCGCACCTCGGATTCGCCCGGAATCCGGTCCTGGTCCAGCCACGTGAGGAGGCCCTTCAGCCAGCCGGGATCGACCTCGCGGGCCTTCGCGATGCGAAGCTTCGGGTGCGGCGTGGGCCGCGTGTGCTCGTCGTCCGCGAGGAGCTCCTCGAAGAGCTTCTCCCCGGGGCGAAGGCCCGTGTAGACGATGCGGATGTCGCTCTCGGAGAGCTCCGAGAGGCGGATCATGTCGCGCGCGAGGTCGACGATCTTCACGGGCTCGCCCATGTCCATCACGAACACCTCGCCGCCCAGCCCCATGCAGCCCGCCTGCAGCACGAGCTGGGCCGCCTCCGGGATCGACATGAAGTAGCGGACCATCTCCGGGTGGGTCACCGTCACGGGCCCGCCGCGGTCGATCTGCTCCTGGAATTTCGGGATCACGCTTCCCGCGCTCCCCAGCACGTTCCCGAAGCGGACCATCTCGAAGCGCGTGGCGCTCGTCGCCTGCAGCGCCTGGCAGACCATCTCGGCCAGGCGCTTGGTCGCGCCCATCACGTTGGTCGGGTTCACGGCCTTGTCGGTCGAGATGAAGACGAGCTTCTTCACGCCGTGGTCGATCGCGGCACGCGCCACCACGTACGTGCCCCACACGTTGTTCTGCACCGCCTCCCAGGCGTTGTCCTCCTCCATGAGCGGCACGTGCTTGTACGCCGCGGCGTGGAAGACGAGCGAGGGCGAGAACTGGTGCATCGCCTGGTTCACGCGCCGGACGTTCTTGATGTCGCCCACGACGCTCTGCACGGGCATCTCCGGGAAGGCTTCGCGGAGCTGCTCGTCCACCTTGTACATCGCGTATTCGCTCACCTCGTAGAGCACGAGGAGCGCGGGCTGGTAGGCGGCGATCTGCCGGCAGAGCTCCGAGCCGATGGAGCCGCCCGCGCCGGTGACCATCACCACCTGCCCGGTGAGGAGGTCGTGGAGGCCGGACTCGTCGAGCGTCACGGCCTCGCGCTTCATGAGGTCCTCCACCGCCACTTTCCGGATGCGCGGGGGCGAGACCTTGCCGCCGCCGGGCACGTCGTTCAGCGTGGGCACCGTCATCACGGCGACCTTCGCCCGCTTGCAGATCTCGACCACGCGCCGGCGCACCTTGTACGGCACCGAGGGCATCGCGATGATCGCGTGGCGAAGCTTCAGGCGCTGCGCGAAGCGCGGCAGGTCCTCGAGCGGCCCCAGCACGCGCACGCCGTGGAGGAGGCGGCCCGTCTTCTTCTCGTCGTCGTCGAGGAAGCCCACGACGCGCCACTCGTGGCTGCGCGAGAGCTCCTTCACGAGGCCCACCGCGGCATCGCCCGCGCCCATCACGATGACCGGCGCGCCCTGCTCGCCGCGCCCGTAGAGCGCCCACTCCTTGAACGAGCGGTACGCCATGCGGGAGAGCGACATGAGCGCCACGAGGAAGATCGGGTAGAGCACGTACTCGCGGTAACTGAAGCTGGCATCCAGGCCCATCGCGCGAAGCGCGATGGAGGTGAGCACGGTGCCGGTGAAGACCGCGAAGACGATGCGCTGGATGTCCGGCAGGCTCGTGTAGCGCCAGATGCCCTGATAGATGCCGAAGAGGAAGTTGATCGCGATCTGGATCGGGACCGCCGCGAAGAAGACGGCGGCGAGGTCGCGCGAGCCGTCCGCGCCGATCTGGTCCAACAGGAAAGTCGCGGCGAGGCACGCGACCACCAGGGCCGCTGCGTCGTGGAGCGCGGCCCCGAGGGCTCGCGCGTCGAATTGGATGGCTTGCATCGCGGCTCCGGAGAGTGGTCCTGAAACGTCGTTCGCGCCGTTTCCGCCCTTTTTTGTTCTTTATCCGATCGTGCGCCCGGGGGGTTCCGGAGGCCGGTCGCCCACGCGCCGCAGGTGGCGCTCGATCGTTCCGAGCAGCAACAACCATGCCGCAGCCCAGACAACGATGATACCGCATTGCAGCATCGGACCCGTCCTCGCCGCCCCGAACGCCACCGCCACGCCGACCGCCATCGCCCCGTAGGCATGGAGCGCCATGCGCCGATGCGACCAGCCCGCGAGGACCAGGCGCTGGTAGTAGTGGCTCCGGTGCGCGCGCCAGATCCGCTCGCCCCGCAGGAGCCGACGCGCCACCGTCACGCTCGCGTCGATCACGAACGGCGCGAAGACCACGAACGGAGACCATGCCGGCCAGGTTCCGGCCACCACGCCGTGAAGGCCCAGCGCGCCGGCGAGAAAGCCCAGCGGAATGGAGCCCGCATCGCCGAGAAACACCCGGGCGGGCGGGAAATTCCACGCGAGGAAGCCGATGCTCGCCGAGGCGAGCGCGAGCGCCGAGATCCCGAGGGGCGAAGCCGGGCCCTGGGCGGCGAGCGCGTAGGCCCCGAACCCGATCACCGCCATGCCGCCCGCCAATCCATCCGAACCGTCCATGAAGTTGAAGAGATCCGTCATCCAGGCGATCGCGAGCGCCGATGCGGCCATGACGGCGAGCGGCCAGCCGGCCCCGCCCGCGATCGCGACCACGGCGACGCCCGCCGCGGCAAAATGCGCCGCGAGCCGCGGCAGCGCCGGCAGGCTGCGGACATCGTCCGCGACCGACACGGCGCAGAGGAGCGCCGCGCACCCTGCGGCAATACGCAACGGCGCGTCGCCGAACGCCGCGATGCATGGAAGCGCCGCGAGCATCACGCCCAGCCCCCCCACACGCGGCCGCGGCACCTCGTGGAGCGAGCGCTCGTTGGGCCGGTCCGCGAGCCGCGCCGCGAACGCCGCGCGGCGCGCCCATGCGATGAACGCCCACGCCACGATCGCGGGCACGACGAGGATCGCGAATCCTACCGCGCTCATGCGCCCGCCTCCGTCCGGTACGCCGCGACCATCTCCCGGACCGCGGGCTCGATGAGGACATCCGCCCTCCAGCCGAGTTCCGCCTCGGTGGGGGACGCGTCGACTTCCAGCGAACGGGTGAGGCGCCGGATGCGCTCGCCCTGGCCCACGGCGGCGGCCGCCGCTTCGAGGAGCGCCGGCGGGGCGGAGAAGAGCCGCGCGGGGCGCCCCAGCGCGGCGCGCCTCGACGCGACGACCTGCGGCGTGGAAGGCGTGCTGCGGGGGTTCGCCGCGAGATAGGTGCGTCCACGCGCCCCGGGCGCCACGGCGCAGGCGATGAGCAGGCGCGCGAGATCCGCCACGTGCACGAAGCTGCGGCGGTTCGCGATCGACCCGAAGGGGAGCGGCCAAGGCGAATCCGCGAGCCGCAGCAACGCCCTCAGGTTCGCCCCCACGCCCGGGCCGTAGACCAGCGGCGAGCGCACCACCACCACCTCGAGCGCACCTTGCGCCGCGACCGCCGCGAGCGCCTGCTCGGCCGCCCACTTCGAGCGCGCGTACGCGTCGCGCGGGTCGGGCGCGTCCTCCCGCCGGAAAGGTTGTCCGTGGGTCTCTTCGCCGTTCACCTTCACCGAGCTCAGGAACACGAGGCGCCGGGCGCCGGACGCCGCGGCGCGGAGGGCGAGCTCCCGGCTCTTCGCGACGTTGTCCCGCTCGAACGCGGCATCGCCCGCCTCGCCCACCCGGTGCACGCGCGCCGCGAGATGGAAGACGACCGCGGACCGGAAGTCCTGCGCCTCGAGCCGGGCGCGCCAATCCTCCGCGCCGAAAGGCAGGCGCTCGAAGGGCCGCCCCAGGGCCGCGGCGAGCGCGCGGCCCACGAAGCCCGAGGCGCCCGTGACGATGATCCGATCGGCGATTTCCATGGCCTCAAAAGCAAACGGGCATCTGCGAGAGATGCCCGTTCGCCGCAGCGGAAGTTTCGCTTACGGGCAGGTCGCCGGCGAGGTCACGTCGACCGTCTTGATGGCGGATCCATCCGTGACCGCCACGGTGCTGGTCATCGTGCCCGTGCCGGGCCCGGCCGGTCCTGCGCGCGTGATGGTCACCGTGCTGCCGCTGACCGCAGCCGTGACCAGCGGGCTGGTCGACGTCGTGGAGTAGGAGCCCGAGCCGCCCACCGCGGTCACGGAGCCCGAGGTGCCGCAGGCGAGCGTGATGGCCGTCGGCGCGACCACGAAAGTCGGCGGCGTGGGCGGGGTACCGGAGCCCGCGACCGACTTCACGTCCACCGTCGCGCGCGCTCCGGCCGAGTCCGTCACGATGATCGTCCCGGTGGGGCACGGGGGTGCCGTGAGGCCGACGCTCACCGTGAAGAGACCCGGATTGGTGGACGACGAGCTGTTCACGTTGATGGCCGGGTTGGAGCTGAGGGCGTTGAAGGGCGGCGATCCGTCGAAGACGAAGAAGCTGGACTGGCCCGTGCCGCAATCGGTCGTAAGGTTGCCCGTGAACGTGATCGTGCTCGGAATCGCCGTGAGCACTCCGCCATTCGAGGTTCCCGTGATCGTGAACACGAAGTCCGTGCTCACGCCCGTCGCGATGTCCGTCAGGCGGAGCACTGCGAGCTGGGTCGGCACGCCCCCGGTGGACTGGATGATGGCGGTCACCTGGCCCGTGTGGTCGCTTTGGACGACCACGGAGCTTCCGTTGCCGCCCTGCGGGAACACGAACTGGAAGGGCCCCTTGATCACGTCGAGCCGGAATTGCCGGTTGCCGAAGAGGTCCCCGTTGAAGACCGCGGCGAAGCGGAGCGCCGTCTCGCCGCCCGCGCACGCCTGCGCGCCTAGGGCGTTGGCGACGGGACACGTGACGGGCGAGAACGCGATGCCGTAGCCGGTCAGGAAATTCTGGGCGACCTTCACGGTCGCGGTCGCCACCTGGCCGTCACCGGAGCGCGCGGTGATATTGACGGTCCGGACCGGCAGGTCGGTCGGGGCGAGGCCCGCGTCGATCACGCCCGGGTTGGCCGCGACCACCTCCACGCTGTTCGAGTCGATCTGGGAAGGCAGGGAAAGCACGCCCGGCTGGTCCGAGGTGAGCGAGTAGGGCTTGCGGCCGCCTGAGATCTGGAACGTGAAGGGCACACCCGCGAAGATGGTGCCGCTGTTCGGGAGGATCGCGATCGAACCCCCGAGATTCCCGGCGTCCCCGGAGGCTCCGCCGCCCCCGCAGGACGACAGGACCAGGGCCGCGACGATGGCGAAAAGGGCACCTGCGAGGGAGCTCAGCGAGCGAGTTTTCACGTTCGAATCCCCTTTGTTTTGGGCCCGCATTCGCAATTTCTTCAAAATTAGCGGGTTACGGCGGGTTATTAAAGCGCAACTTTCAGTTGGGCGCAAGCATGTTTTTCTGGGGGCCCCCGCCGACCCCTTCGGGCTACTAGCAGGTGCCTGGCACGTGAACCGTGACTGATTGAACGCTTCGCCCATCGGAAAAGCCCACTGAGACATCAGCTTGACTGCCCGTTAAGGCCCCTACCGGCAAGCTGATCGTGGCTACCGGCGGACTCGCGCCGGTTATCTGGGCGCTGACTACGGAATTATTCGCGGTAACGAAGTAGCTGCCTGTACCGCCGGCAAGGGCGATGTCGGCCTGTTGACCGCACGCCGTGAAATTGACCGCCAAAGGCGCGACTACGAATGCCGGCAGCGCCACGCCCGTACCCAACGCGTTGCTCGCGTTCACCGTGACCGAAGCGCCGTTCGCATCGACGATGGCGATGGGCGATCCGGCGCTGCATTGTCCCGTCGCACCGATGGTGAACGTGGATCCGCTCGCGGTCAGAACCGGCGGCGACACGGTGAACGCGCCGGGAGACGACAGCGTGTAAGGCGGTCGGCCGCCGAAGACGATCACACTCGCCGTGATACCGGACGCGCAGGAGGTCGAGGTCGAGCCGGTGAAATTCACCGTCGCGGGCTGCGCATTCAGCGGCGCATTGCTGCCTGGCGCCACGGTAATGCTGGTGGTCTGCGACGAGCCCGAGGACGTGTCGGTGATCCGTAGCAG